>CAIQJW010000001.1 GCA_903872255.1 uncultured delta proteobacterium
GCATGCGGCGGGAAGCTTATAGAAAAGAAAGGGCGGTTCGGACGTTTTCTCGCATGCAGCAATTACCCGGAGTGCAAACACACCCAGGCGTTCTCGCTGGGGTTCGTGTGCCCGATGGAAGGCTGCCCGGGCAAGCTCGTCGAAAAAACATCAAAAAAGAAGAGGAAATTTATCAGCTGTTCCGAATACCCGAAATGTTCGTTCGCAACGAACAAGGAGCCTGCAGAAGGTGAATGCCCCACATGCGGCGCCCCTATTCTTTTCTCGTTCCGAAAGATCCTCTACTGTCTTCGCAAGGACTGCGGATGGAAATCGCGGTAATCGGGGGCGGACTTGCCGGGGTTGAGGCCGCCTACCAGATCGCCCGATCGGGAGGAGCAGCAATCCTTCACGAGATGCGCCCCACCGTAACAACACCCGCGCACAAGAGCGGCCTTCTCGGCGAGCTCGTCTGCAGCAACTCGCTCAAATCGATGGACCTCCTGAACGCCCACGGGCTCCTCAAGGAAGAGTTGCGGCGGCTCGATTCAATTATAGTCAGAACTGCGGATGAGACCTCGATCCCGGGCGGGAAGGCCCTTGTAGTTGATAGGGAGCGATTTGCCGCGAAGTTGACCGAAGAGATCGAGAATGACCCCGGGATCCAGGTTGTCCGCGGGGAAATGACCTCTATACCGGACGGCGTCGTCGTTATTGCCTCGGGACCCCTGACAAGTGATTCCCTCGCGAATGAGATAGGACGGCTGACAAATGCCGGCAACCTTTTCTTCTATGATGCCATTTCGCCGATAGTCGACGCACAAAGCGTAGACCTGGAAAGTGCTTTTTATGCCTCGCGGTACAGCAAGGATGAAACGGGCGATTACCTGAACTGTCCGCTTACCGGCGAAGAATACGACAGGTTTTACGATGCACTTATATCTGCCGAACGAATGGAACTTAAGGATTTTGAGAATACATCGTACTTTGAAGGGTGCCTCCCGGTTGAAGTCCTTGCAGAGAGAGGAAAAAAGACGCTCGCCTTCGGGCCGATGAAACCCGTGGGCCTTTTCGATCCCCGGGACGGCAAACGTCCTTATGCCGTAGTGCAGCTCAGAAAGGAAAATGCATCCGGGAATATGCTCAATCTGGTGGGTTTCCAGACCAAGATGAAATACCCCGAGCAGGAGCGCGTCTTCAGGATGATACCGGCATTAAGGAATGCGGTGTTTCTCAGACATGGAAGCATACATAGGAACACCTACGTTAATGCTCCTTTATGCCTCAATGAAAGGCTCCAGCTCAAGGTAAACGAGCGGGTATTTCTGGCGGGCCAGATCACCGGGGTCGAGGGATATATGGAAGCGACCTTGATGGGGCTCATGGCAGGGATCTCTGCTATTAAAGCTCAACGCGGCGATGTTTTTATCCCTCCTCCTCCATCGACATGCGCAGGGGCCCTGATCCGCTATCTGACGACAGAGAATAAACATTTCCAGCCAATGAACATCAATTTCGGCCTTTTTGAAGGCTATGCGAAGAAAACGAAGGAAATTTCCGTCGAGCGGTGCCTTCAAGATATCGAGGATTGGAAGACCTCAATACACAACAAAAAGCATCTCACTCCTCACTCCTGACTTTTTATTTTTTCCTATTTACTGTTTTCACACTGAAGTGTTAATCTAAAATCCGGAATGGTTAACAGCTTCCTGCCTTGAGATTAATCCGCTTTATTTTACGTTGGAGGTAATATGGCAGCTCTTTTTGATACACTCGCAGACAAAGCGATAAACACGGGATCGGTCACTGAAAATGACGCACTGGAATTATACACGGAAGGGCAAAAAGATGTCTTCGGTTTTTTGGCCAGGGCTTCAAGAATACGCTATCATTTCAAGAACAATTTAATAAATCTTTGCGGGATCATAAATGCCAAATCGGGGGTCTGTCCCGAAAACTGCAGATTCTGTGCTCAATCGGCCCACCACCATACCGATGCGCCTGTCTATCCGCTTGTATCCGCAGAAGAGATCGCGCAAAAGGGGCACATCGCCAGAGATAACGGCGTGCATATGTTCAGCATCGTCACGAGCGGTACGCGTATTGAAACGGACGATGAATGGAAGGTCATATACCGCGCGATAGAACTTCTCAACGAGATGGGTATAAAACCCTGCGCTTCCCTCGGAATGCTCGATGAGACCACGGCCCGCAATCTCAAGTCGGCAGGCCTTTACCGGTATCATCATAACCTGGAGACATCCCGGAGCTTCTTCGATAATATCTGCTCGACGCACGAATACGCAGAAGATACAGGCACGGTCCGGATAGCACGCGAAGCAGGGCTCACCGTATGTTCCGGCGGCATAATCGGCCTCGGCGAAAAGATGGAGCACCGCATCGAAATGGCCATGACCCTCAGGGAACTTGACGTCGATTCAGTGCCGATAAACATCCTCAACGCGATACCCGGCACGCCCCTTGAAAATATAGACTCGCTTACGCCCATAGAAATTCTGCTAACAGTGGCACTCTACCGCTTCATTCTACCCGACAAAGATATTAAGCTGTGCGGGGGCAAAGAGAAGAATCTCCGGCAACTCCTCCCGCTCGCCGTTGTCGCGGGGTGTAATTCATTAATGACCGGCAATTACCTCACGACGCTAGGCCGCGACACGCCAGCCGACCTCGAGATGATCCGCGACCTCGGGATGGAAGCAAAGTTCGAGGGATAGTTATGCGTTGAACGTTGAACGGTTATCCGACTGCCTGACCGAGCTTGAATATGGGCAGGTACATGGCGACGATGAGGCCGCCCAAGATGACCCCGAGAAAAACCATGATCATAGGTTCCATCATGGCTGTCATGTTTGTGACCATGTTGTCGACGTCCTCTTCGTAAAAATCGGCTATCTTGTTCAGCATGCTGTCAAGGGCACCGGTCGACTCGCCGACCTGAACCATCTGGACAACCATGGGAGGAAAGATACCGGCCTGTTCGAGAGGTTCTGCCATCGTACGCCCTTCACTGATACGGGAGCGCGCGACCAGCAGCGCTTCTTCCACAATTTTATTCTGCGCGACCTTCGCGACGATCAGCATGCTTTCGAGGATCGCTACGCCGCTCATGAGGAGGGTAGCGAGCGTCCTGGTTACCCGGGCTACCGCTGCTTTAATGGTAAGAAGACCTAACAAAGGAAGCTTCAACATAAGGCGGTCCATGTTGCGATGCCCCCCTTCTGTCTTGTAGTAATACTTGAGAGCAAACACCAGACCAACGATAGAGCCGATAATAATATACCAGTACGTCTGCATATACTGGCTCATCTTAATGACTATTTGTGTAGGCATGGGCAATTCTGCGCCCATTTCTTTAAACATCTTTTCAAAAACGGGTATGACAAAAAGGAGCAGGACGACAACTAC
>CAIQJW010000002.1 GCA_903872255.1 uncultured delta proteobacterium
AACATACCGCGGGCTTTCGACAAACTCATTATCGTTTCGAACCATGCAAGTCTTCTCGACGGGATACTTCTCTGGACGTATCTTGATATTGACCTCAAGATCCTTGTCAACCGGGGGCGGGCCCGCGAATTGCTGCTCAAGCCGTTCATGCAGAACCGGTATACCGTGCAGATCGACACGCTGAACCCTTATTCCCTCAAAGGGATAATTGATGAGGTCAATCACGGGACGGCGCTCCTCATCTTTCCTGAAGGACGTATCACGCAAACGGGAAACCTTATGAAGATCTATGAGGGCGCGGGTTTCGTGGCATATAAGACCGGCGCAGCCATGCTCCCCGTCCATCTGGGAAATACATACAATACGATCTTTGCAAAAAAGCATCCGGGCAGAAGACTGTTTGCGCCTGTCACGATAAAGATCGGAGCTGTCCGGCCGGCGATGGACCTCGACCATATACAGCATCATGAGAGGAAGAAAGAGGCGGCGCATGTTATTTACGGAATGCTCTGCGAGATGTTTTACGAGGCGCATTACCGGGAATCGACCATACACACGGAATTTATCAGGCTCTGCCGCGAAAGAGGCGGGGCAATTCTTTATAAGGATGCCACGGGGACCCAAGTGAGCCATCGCAAGGCCCTTCTGGGAGCGTTGATCATGGGAAGAAAATTTGCATCCCATGACGGCAAAAATGTCGGCGTCCTTCTGCCGAATCTTTGCGCGGCCGCTATGATCATATTCGGCCTGCAGATATACCGGAAGGTGCCCGCCATGCTTAATTATGCGAGCGGCGAAACATCGCTCAGGCATGCAATGGAGATAGCGGATATCAGGCTCGTCATCACTTCCCGGGCCTTTATGGAGCGGATAAAGATGGATCCCGCGGTCCTTAAGGGTAAGGACATAGTTTACCTGGAAGATCTGCGCAATACCGTTAGTTTTGCCGATAAACTGCGGGGGTTTTTCCGCGGCACTTTCCCGGGAAAGCTCGCAAGGATGATGCCGGGAGAGCACGGCCAGGCCGCGGTAATTCTCTTCACGTCTGGGTCCGAGGGTGTCCCTAAGGGCGTGTGTCTGTCGCATGAGAATATAATCGCCAATATCTTGCAGGCACTTTCACGGATCGATATCGGACCGGCGGACTATCTCCTTAATGCCCTTCCTGTTTTTCATAGTTTCGGGCTCACGATCGGAGTTTTCCTGCCGCTTTTCGCGAACTGCCGCTCATTTCTCTACATAAGTCCCCTGCATTACAGGATCGTGCCTGAAGTTGCCTACGAGGAGGGATGCACGGTTCTCATGGGCACCAATATATTCCTGAACGGGTATTCCCGCAAGGCGCATCCGTATGACTTTTACAGCATGAGATACATTTTTTGCGGCGCGGAGGCCTTAAGCGAGGCAGTATTCGAACGCTACGCCAGGGTCTTCGGGATCCGTGTCATGTCCGGATACGGCGCGACCGAATGCGCCCCCATCGTCTGCATGAATAGTGCCCTCGAGAACAAGCATGGAAGTGTAGGGAAAGTCCTGCCCGGCATAACGTGTAAGGTCGAGCCGGTTGCGGGGATAGATGCGAAGGACGGCCGTGTGGGACGCCTTCTCGTAAAAGGCAGAAATGTAATGATGGGGTACCTCAAAAATGAGGCGGCAAACCGGAAATTTCTTGTTGAGGATGAAGGTTGGTATGACACCGGAGATATTGTCGATATCGATGAAAGCGGTTTCGTCACAATTATCGGACGGCTGAAAAGATTTTCCAAGATAAGCGGCGAGATGGTCTCCCTTACGGCGATCGAGGCGGCATTGTCGGGGTTTTTTGGCCCCATGAAAGAGATAGCGGTAATGGCGGTAGCAGATGAGAAAAAAGGCGAGAAACTTGTCCTCGTCACGAATAGCAGAGATGCCGATCTCAAGAGAGCGCGCGATCATCTGCGCGAAAAAGGCCTGTCAGACCTTACGCACCCGCGGGAGATCATTTACATGAAGGAAATACCGAAACTGGGAACAGGCAAACCGGATTACGTGAAATTGAAAGACATGCTGGGTGCTGGGTGATGGGTGATGGGCAAGGGGCAAGGGGCAAGGGGCAAGGGGCAAGGGGCAAGGGGCAAGGGGCAAGGGGCGAGCGGCTAACGGCGAACGGCTAACGGCGAACGGCTAACGGCGAACGGCGAACGGCTAACGGCGAACGGCTAACGGCGAACGGCTAACGGCGAACGGC
>CAIQJW010000003.1 GCA_903872255.1 uncultured delta proteobacterium
CCGATGATGACGCACCATCTGCCGTTTATCCTTCCGAGACCGTCAACAACGCCTGTTGTTCCTGATTCTTCATCCTTTGGGTCAAATAACAGGTGAAGAGGTGCCCAGGTACCTGCATCAACGATGTACTCTAATCTCTGATGAATAGTCCATTCGCCGCGCTTGTTAAGAGTCTCTTGAGCAAGTCCGGCTTTTTTAGCCTTGTCGACGAGTTCTGCAATCTCTTTTTCTACGTTTCTGATCTCCTCAGCGTTCTTTGCATTTACTTTAACCGGCTTATTCCACTCCTGCATCTTTTCAAAATACGGTCTCATTATATTACCTCCGGGGGCTGTATGAATTTGTAACTGTTTTCACAATTGTAATTTTTTTTCCGGTAATTTGTCAACATAAAAGGCTTTTACATGGTATCACCGGAAAAGATTTTCTTAACGCGGAATACTTCAAAAATACTTCTTGAAGGTCACCCTGACTATAACATAAAGAACAATGACAAGGCCCATTATAGCAAGGTATTTCATCATAGCGGCACCCCCAATTATGTCCCGGAATTGCATAAATATCACGATAACCGGGCTTTAAGCATCAGTGTTTGAAAAGACGCTGTCCTGCAAAGACCATGCTTACATTCTGTTCGTTGCAGGCTTCGATAACCTCATAATCCCGTTCGGAGCCTCCCGGCTGGATCACGCCACGCGCACCCTCGCGGATCGCTGCGTCCACACCGTCCCTGAAGGGAAAGAAACCGTCGGAAACGATCACGGAGCCTTCGAGGCCTGCATGCACGTTCCGCGTCTGGATATCGACCGCGATCAGGTCTTTCATATCCCTTAAGCCGCGCGAAGCCTCGAGCTTGAAAATTGCGTAGGGAACCCCGTATTTCCTGAATATCTCGGTATCCGAGAATTTCTTGTATGCCTTGAAAATAGCGATCTCGACGACGCCGACCCGGTCCTGTTCTCCGGTGCCGATCGCGACCGTTGCCTCATCTTTCACAAAAAGCGCTGAATTTGAGCTAACACCTGATTCAACATACCATCCAAAGAGCATATCCCTGTACTCTTCCTCAGTGGGCAGGCGCTTTATCCTGTACGTTTCGCCTTTATAGACGGCTTCCGCAGGTTTTAAGTCTTCCTTTCCCTTTATCCTGAACGGCTGTGATTCCTGAAGAACCAATCCGCCATCCATTAGCGACTTTATATCGATGATGCGGTGGGTCTTTAGTTTGCTGAGCTTTTCTATCTCGCGTATCTGCATGATGCGGAGATTTTTCCATTTCTTGAGAATATCGAGCGCGCCGCCCTCAAAATCGGGGGCACAAACAACCTCGAAATAATACGGGGCCATGGCCTTTGCCGTCTCGACATCGAGGGTCTTTGTAAAGACAACCGCCCCGCCGAATGCCGCTATCCGATCACACCAGAATGCCTTTTCGAATGCCTCGGCGGATGTCGACCCGTAGGCCGCCCCGCTTGGATTATTATGCTTCATGATCGTGCATGCGGGTTTTTGATCGAGAAATCTCAGGATGTTCAGGGCGTTGTCAACATCCGTCAGGTTTATTTTCCCCGGATGCTTCCCAACCTGGAGCATCTCCTTTTCCGTTACCTTGCTGACAAGTCCCGTATCGATATCGAAGAAACGGGCATCGCCAAGGGTGATATTGCCGTTTATCAGTTCATACATGGCGGAAGGCTGGTCGGGGTTTTCCCCGTAACGCAGGCCCCGTTCGACATCGCAATTCTCGTCGGCATCAAATATGTTCCACACTTTCTTTTTATACATGAGGACCTGTCCGCCGAGGTCGATCTTGATCGTGTCGGGAAAATTGTCTTTGACTATTTTCTTGTACATCCCCTTAATGTCTTCCACGATGTCTCCTTTCTAAAGATTGTTCCCTGTTCCGGGAAAAAGCAAAGACACTGGATCCCGGCTTTCGCCGGGATGACGGCTGGGGGGGGCGGCCCTTGATCCCGGCGACCAGAGGAATGACGGGACATGGGAACGCTGGACCCCGCGACCAAAAAATTACCCAGGCGGGATGACGGTGCAGGACCGTTAGCCGTTAGCCTTTCGCCGTTAGCCTTTCGCCGTTAGCCTTTCGCCCGCGGCTTCCCCTCGCCTATCGCCTATAGCCCCTCGCCTATCTTTTTTACTACCGTCTCCACATCCAGCCCCTGGCTCGCAAGTACTTCCTCCGTATCACCGGAGGCGCCGTAGCTTGTTGCGCCGAAGGATAAAAGCTCACCTTTGAACCCGGCTTTCAAGAGGCCGGCGGTAATGACCGGAGCAATACCGGTTCTGACATTATGGTCTTCATAGGTCACTATCATGGGAAGTGCGGCGAGCCTGGCAATGACCTCATCATCCGCTTCGTCAACACACGGCATATTAATTACCGCGAATGTCTTTCCTTTTCCAGCCAATTCTTCCCTAACCGCAAGGGCTTTTGAAACGAGGCCGCCATACGTGATCACCGCGCCGTCTGTTCCTTCGGCAAGAATGTCCATCTTACCGTATTCAAACACGTAATCGCCGGCAAAATGCGGCTGGCCGTCCTTATTGTTTATGACAGACCAGCGGTTGCGGCCCGTCGCCACAAAAAAATTGCCTTTCTCCCCCGATATGAACCGGATCACCCTGTCCGTCTGGTTCGGGTCACACGGCACGATAACCTTGGCGCGGTAGAGGCTGCGGACAAGGCCGATGTAATCGACGCATTGATGGGTCTTACCATCGGGCCCGACGTCGAGGCCGACGTGGGTGATGACCGTCTTGAGATTCGTATAATTTATGTCATTGATCCGCTGCTGGTTGTATACCTCGTCAATTCCGAATACGCCAAAATCAGCAAAAAATGTGAGTATCCCGCGGGTTGACATGGCCCCCGAAACGGTGGCCGTGTTATGCTCCTGAATGCCGCCCTGGAAAAAATATTCCGGGTAGGCCTTCGCGAAATCGGCCGTTTTCACGGAACTTGCGAGGTCGCAATCGAAAGCGGCGACAGGGCGCCCGTTCGGGATATTCCTGTCCCCTATATCCTTCAGGGCTTTGCCGAATGCAGTCCGGTTATCGATCTTATCCGATTCTTTATAGGTAAAAGGCGCGCCGGTATCGATTGCTTCATCAATATCCCTGTTGACAGGAGCGAATGTCCATTTTCCTTTTCTGAGGCCCTTGTAATATTCAAGTCTGTCCTCGAAGCCGAGCATCGCCATTGCTTCTTTGTATTCCGCCCCGTTCAACGGGCTTCCGTGATATTTTTCCTTATGTTCCATGAAAGCGACGCCATTGCCCATAACCGTATTTGCAATAATGCATACCGGATTGTCGACATGGCGGGCGCGGCGCAATGCGCTGTATATTTCCTGGTGGTCGTGCCCGTTAATCTCCATAATATCCCAACCGTCGGAAATGTAATCCTCAAGGATATTCTGCGGCATGACGAGGTCGATACTGCCGCTTATCTGCAGCTTGTTGTGGTCTACAAGTGCGGTAATATTAGATAACCCGTATTTGACCGCGATGCGGCGCGCTTCGGCCAGCTGGCCTTTCTGTTGTTCACCGTCTCCCATGAATACGTAAACGCGGGAGGAGCTGCCACTGAGCTTCGATGCCATGGCAAAACCCGCACCCGCAGAAAGCCCCTGCCCCAGGTTGCCCGTCGACCACTGCATAAAGGGGATCCCCTTCACAACATGGCCTTCAAAAGGGCTTCCCGTTTTCCTGAAAAAGGCAATGACCTCATCGACGGGCATGTGGCCCAGGCGTGCGAGGCTGGCGTAAACTCCGGGCGACGTATGGCCGTGGCTAACCACGACCTGGTCTGCATTCTTGCCCGCGAGATTCGCATAAGAAAACACGGTCAGGTAAAGATCGAGGGACGACATCGACCCGCCAGGATGGCCCGTTCCTGAAAGGTGGGTCATCGTGATAATATCGCCTTTGGCGAGGTGGGATAATTTCCTCAGGTCATCA
>CAIQJW010000004.1 GCA_903872255.1 uncultured delta proteobacterium
CCTGTCGAGATCGTCCATTTTTGCGTTGAATTCCTGCTTGTGGCCGGCGAGCCCCGATTTCAAGGCATCAAGACGTTCGTTGTAGTATTTGACGTTGTCATTGAACCTGTTGAGTTCTGCTATACAAAAACCATATTGAGGACTTTTCAGATTTTTGCCGTCGGAACACTCGGCGTAGAGGTCGTTTTCCTGCATGTCGAGCTGTTTACGCAGCCTGTCCACAGGCTTGAAATACTGGACCTGATAGGTGCCTTCTTCCTGCATGAGTTTGAAACGTGATTTCCTTATATCATTCTTTTCCTGAACCAGTTTGTCCATTTCGGACAGGCTTGGTTTTTTTTCTGCCGGGGCGGAAGCACGCTGTGCCTGTGCCTGCGCCTCGCCGCCAAACCATATGAAACAGGCCATTAAGAGGAACAAGCATAGGGCCGTCCGGGAGATCACTTTCTGGGCTGAACATCCATCTTCATTTATTTTCAAGATTATCGTAAGCCTCCTTACATTCCAGTAGCAAGGCAATAGCCTTCATCTATTTTCCTATAGCAGGTACCCTGTTTGCAAGTGGTTTGTGGTTTTTGACCGCCGCACCCCTGTCAATTGAGGATTCAGGCCTGGGATGCCCTGTAGAGTTTCATCAGGTCAAGGTATTGCCCCGATATATCCTGCATCAGGAGAATATCCCTGTCTTCTATGCTGCGAATGACCCGGGCGGGTGTACCCATGGCGAGGCTGCCAGGAGGTATCACGGTCTGCGGGCTGACAACGGAGCCTGCCCCGATGATAGAGCCCTCACCAATTTCGGCACCGTCAAGAACGATGGCCCCGATACCGATAAGGGCGCCCCGTCTTACATGGCAGCCATGGACAACAGCGCGGTGACCGAGCACAACATCATCTTCGAGTATGACGGGATATCGGTCTTTCACTACATGAAGAACGCAGGCATCCTGTATATTGCACCGCTGACCGATGCGGATGTAGTTCGTATCACCGCGCACGACGCACTGAAACCAGATGTTCGCCCGGGAGCCGATCTCGACATCGCCTATGATAGTAGCATTATCGACAATGAAGGCGGTCGGGTCGATCTTCGGATATTTGCCGCAAAACGGGATGATCATGTCCAGTACTCCTATTCCCATCCCCATTTCTGAAAAATGGCGTGGCCTTGTTTTGACGTTAGAAAATCCATGAACTGTTCGGCCTCACGCCGATGAGGAGATCTCCGGGCAATAGCAATAGGAGTCTTTCGAAAAGCCGATTCATTGGGCGGAAGCCGTACAAAGTCAGAAGCGCCTGTCACCTGTAACCTTTTACAATTTGAACAACAGGTCCGTATATGTCGGTATGGGCCATGTTTTTGCAGGGACCATTGTTTCCAGCTTGTCGATATCGACCCGCAGGTTCTTAATTGCCGTCACCACCAAATCGCGATAGCTTTCCGCGCATTTGACTGTTTCACGTATCGCCTGCGATCTTTCAGCTGCCTTTTCGAGTTTCGCGAGGTTCTTGTAGGCCGAGGTAAGGACAATGCCAAGTTTTTTCAACATATCTTCCGGAATGGCGGCAGGACCCTTCACCGATTTAAGGTCATCGGCCGCGTCTGCAAGAAATGCCGCATATTCCAGCGCGGCAGGAAGGATCTGCTTTTTCACCATGTCAATTGCTACCAGCGCCTCTATATTTATCTGTTTCGAATAGGCCTCGACATAGATCTCAAAGCGTGAATGAAGTTCTTTTCGCGACAGGACATCGTATTTTTCAAAAAGTTTGAATGACTTTTCCGTTACGAACGCCTTGAGGGCATCGACGGCGTTGTTGATGTTTGGCAGGCCTCTCTTTTCGGCTTCTTTCACCCACTCTTCAGAATAGTTATTTCCATTGAAAATGACCCGGTTATGTTTTTTCCAGATATCCCGAATTATCTTTGCTGCTTCAGAGTTTTTATCCTTTGCCTTTTCCAGACGTGACGCTATCTCATCAAATGCCTCAGCCGCGATCGTATTCAGTGCGACATTCGACCCCGCAATAGACTGAGCGGACCCGACCATCCGGAATTCAAATTTATTACCCGTGAACGCGAACGGCGACGTCCTGTTGCGGTCGGTATTATCTTTCGGTATCACGGGCAGGGTATCGACGCCAACGCTGACAAATTGCTGACCCCGCGTGGATATCTTTTCGCCGCTGGCGATCTTTTCCAGTATCTCCGCTAATTCCTCACCGATAAATATCGAGATGATCGCAGGCGGTGCCTCGTTTGCGCCGAGCCTGTGATCATTCCCGGCTGTTGCGCAGGTTGCCCGCAAGATATCGGGATACGTATCGACCGCCTTGATCATGGCGCTTATGAATAACAGGAACTGGACGTTCTCGCTCGGCGTGTTACCCGGTTCCAGAAGGTTCAAGCCTTCATTGGTCGATAATGACCAGTTGTTGTGCTTGCCGGAACCATTGATCCCTGCATATGGTTTTTCATGGAGCAGGCATACAAGATCGTTGCGGACAGCAACTTTCTGCATGGTTTCCATAACGAGCTGATTATGATCGGTTGCAATGTTCGTCGTGTCAAAGATCGGCGCCATCTCGAATTGGGCCGGTGCCACCTCGTTATGTTTCGTCTTGGAGGTAATGCCCATCTTCCATAGCTCGGCATCGAGGGAATGCATGTAATCGGAAACCCGGTCTTTTATCGCGCCGAAATATTGATCTTCGAGTTCCTGGCCTTTGGGCGGAGGGGCCCCAAAGATCGTTCGGCCTGCCAGTAAAAGATCTAGTCGTTGCATGTAGAACTTTTTATCAACCAGGAAATATTCCTGTTCCGGGCCAACAGTGGACGTTACACGCTCCGATGTTGTATTGCCAAAGGCCTTAAGAACCCTGATCGCCTGCCGGGACACTGCCCTCATGGAGCGCAGAAGAGGTGTTTTTTTATCCAGGGCCTCTCCGCGATATGAATAGAAAGCCGTGGGAATGGTCAGCGTGACATTGCCGCTTCCATCTTCCTTGAGAAAGGCGGGTGACGTGCAATCCCAGGCTGTATACCCGCGCGCTTCAAATGTTGCCCTCAGGCCTCCGCTCGGAAATGATGACGCATCGGGTTCTCCCTGTACAAGCTGCTTCCCGGAAAACTCCATTACCACACTGCCGTCGGGGGCCGGCGATATGAAGGAATCGTGTTTCTCTGCCGTGATACCCGTCAGGGGTTGAAACCAATGCGTATAATGTGTAGCCCCCTTCTCGATCGCCCAATCCTTCATTGCATTCGCAACGACATCGGCAATGTCGCCCTTAAGCGGTATACCTTCTTCTATGGTTTTTCTAAGGGCCTTGTAAACTTCTTTGGGCAGACGCTGCTTCATTACCTTGTCATTGAAGACATTAGATCCGAATACCTCGGTTAATTCCATGCGTGTCCTCCTCATTCCAATTTCATATCCTTAGCGCCTGGCCACCCAATTTTAACAAGCCTGAAAATCGGGTTCCCGGCTTTTGCTATACGCCTGACAATAAAATATATATCGATGCGACCTTCGGTAATGCCCCCGGAAGATAATGGAAAATATAGAAAAAATTATAATATGGGCAGGATTAACATACAAGGAAATTTGAATACGGGTTAACAATGGATCTATTTCGGGATGATGCCAATGCCTAAAATTTCCGCCCCGGGAAGGCTGGAATCAATTTTTCAGCCTGGAACATGGAACATGGAACCATGTTCTCAATAGTATGGAAGCTGTTCGTCGAAGCGCTGGCCGCCATTCTTATGCCATGCCGCCACGTGCTTTATCGCTTCTACCGCCTTTGCCTGGGCTGCAATATCTGAATTAAATCCCTGATGGGGCTGTACGTAAATATTGGAATTTCTCTCTATTGATTTCTCGACAAGGCCCCTCGCTGCCAGGACGTCCGCATCGGTCACGTTCCCCTGTTTATTGAGCAGTGCCGCGAATTGAGATTCATTGCTGAACACATCGAGGCCGATGCCTTTTATTTTTCCTGAACGGTACAGCTCGGCTATCACGGACTCAGGCGCTATTTCGCCCCTCGTCACATTTATGAAAATGAGATTTTTTCCGGCCTTGCTGAGATATGATTTTGAGAAATATCCGACATTGTAAAATCTGCTGTCTTTGTTCCGCGTGAGGTTCATTGCATTGATAATAATATCACTCGACAGGATGGCTTCCTCTTTTGATACAAAGCGGACTGTCCCGCCGTAAAGGGCGGCAAGTTCGTCCTCGCGGATATCCACTCCCTGGGCAGTGAGCCCGTTCGCCTCGGCAAGTTCGTACGTTCTCTTGCCTATCTTGCCTACACCAAAAACCGTACATGTCCGGTTTTTGTCAATTTCCAGAAAGGCCCGGGAATCCTTTCTTTCAAACGTGGCGGTGTTGACTGTGTAATGATTCAGTTCCCCGGCCGCGGCGTACAAGAATTTCATGGCTGTCTGAGCCACCGCATTGACGCAGTATTCCCGAAGGGACGCGATATTTAGTTTTCCTACGAGATGTTCGAAATGATCGTACCCGGCACTGCGGGTTATTATACTTTTGCGAGCACCGTCGATGTATTGATCGGGCAGAACCGAATGCGTTTTTGTCGTGATGATGTCGGGAAGGATTTCCGCTGGATTGTCCCGAAGGTATTCCTGGACATTCTTAGATGTTATCAGGTATGCGTGCTGGTCCGGGATCTCTTTTCTCTCAATTGCCTTTTTTATTTCCTCTTGAAGATGCGTGGCCTCGGGGCCAAGGGCTTCAAAATGTATGATGTCGTATTGTTTGCTCGTTTTCTTCACAGATTCTCCAATTATGGCGTTATTTGAAAATTGTTATCTATTCTCGCGCAATCTTTGCCTTTTTTCAACTGAATTCCTTGCATTTTTCCTTCACGTTATTGATAATCTTTTTGGATATTACTGGCAGTTTAGTTTGATGGGAGATGATATGAAGACCGTTATACTTCTGACCGTTTCAAATGTTTTTATGACCTTCGCCTGGTATGGTCACCTGCGATATAAGGACTCTGCCCTCTGGAAGGTAATACTCGTGAGCTGGCTTATCGCGTTCGCGGAATATTGTTTTCAGGTACCGGCAAACAGGATAGGGCATTACCAGTTTTCTGCCGCACAGCTCAAGATAATCCAGGAGGTGATAACGCTTATCGTATTTGCCGTGTTCTCCCTTTTCTATCTGAAAGAAGATCTCAAGTGGAACTACCTGGCATCCTTCGCGATGATGGCAGGCGCCGTGTTTTTCATGTTCAGGGATTGAAAACGTTTTTTCAAGGATGATGCGCCTCGGTCGTTATGACAACACGCCAGTAGCTGTCGTAGAACGAAATATTTTTCCAGATCGCCGATTTTTTTACCACTATGTCGGTTCCAGGTTTCGTATAGTGATACGTGCCTGTTCCTTCTTTTTCCGCAATCATCCTTCGCACCATTTCATGCAGCTGGCCGTATCCCTTGTACTGAGGGCTTGTCAGGACGTTGAGACGTATCTGTTCGGGTTCGGTGGAATACACATTCGTGCCGCTCGGCTCTACTACCGTAATTCCCGATCCTGCCTCGATCTTCAGGCCTTTTATGGCTTCACGTATAAGGACCTCAGGCATGACGAACAGGCTTATCGAACCTGCAAATTTCTTCCCGGCATCAAATACGGGATATTGAAAAACTATGCCCTGCAAGCCTTCGGCGGAAATAAAGGTCTGGCTGAAAACAGGCTTGTGGTCCTTGTTGATCCGGCGCACAAGCTCCTGGTCGCTAATATTCGTACCTTCATATTTCCTGTATTTTTGCGGTTCAACTGCCTCCATCACACCCCGCGTACTTACGAATACGCAATCCACGGCGTAGACCTTCCCGGAGCAGAGATCCCGTAGTGCCTGTCTTTTCCCCGTCGGCTCACGGACATCTTTTTCGATCATCCGGGCCGTTTTTGCAAGATCGGCGTCGATCGTTTTCAAAGACCCTTCGATCCTGGATACGAGATCGTTGATCAGCACAGACGACGGCGAGGCGCAAAAGCATACCAAAGGCAGAAGCACGGTGAAAAAAATAAACGATGCTGCGTAAGCTGATCTTTTCATCCCGCGATCATCCAACTCGTCATTTTCTACCCTCGTTTTCATCCGCAGCAAAAAAATTCCGGCCGTGCACATCGTCGTGGCAGTATGTACACAGGTTCTCCCAGTTTGATCCATCGGGAGGATTATTATTGTGATTGCCGTCCTTGTGGTGGACGGTCAACAGATGCCTGTCCGTATGGTTGAATTCCCTCCCGCAGCGAGCGCACATCAATCCGTGCATCTTGAGCGACTGTTCGCGGTACTCACCATTTTTAATGTCCCTGTCCCGCGTGATGTCCCTGACAATATCCTGGATCGACCCCTGTATCTCTTTTTTCACGGGCCCTTTTGACCTGTGGGATATGTATCCCTTGCGTTTCACTATCTGAGCACCTTCGCCACATCATCGACAAGCTGCTTCGATCCCACGTAAAGGGCGGTTCTCTGGTGATGGTTCCCGGGTACAATATCGAGGATCGGGACAGCGTTCTCGTTCACGGCATGTCCCCCTGCCTCACGGCACATAAACGCGACCACGGATGCCTCGTACATGAGGCGCAGCTTGCCGTCCGGCCTCAACTTCTTCGGGTCGGGATGGTTTACGATCGCGGGGTACATGAACATTCCGCCATTCGTCAGGATCCGATGAAAATCGCCGGCCAGGGCGCCCATATAACGGAACGTATATTTTCGCTCGTTATTCCGGACCCAATCCTGAACTTGCTGACTGTATGTGTAGCGGTTCGTTGCGTTGAAGGAAAGCTCCCAGGTTTTGGGATCGTCCGGCAGGGTCAGCTTCGCTGGTTTCACATAATTCAGCGTTTCATCAATATGGAAACGCCAGACCCCGGCATCGCGCAGCGCAAGGGTCAGTGTGCCCGTCGGGATAACGAACATGCCGGCCGCTATATATTCCCTCCCTGCGCGCAGGTGAAGGTCTTCGGAACCGTCAAGATTGCGTTTGGCTATCCCGAAAAGAAAACCGACCGGCAGGCCGTGCGCGACGTTGGACGAACCGTCGAGCGGATCGAAGTACATAAAATAGCGCCCGTCCTTATCGAGTTCAATGATCTCATCCGATTCCTCACTGACCGCATGTATCACGCGCCGTGTGGTCTTCAGGTAATGGATGATTATCTCGTGGGCCACATCGTCCATATGCATCACATCTTCGCCCTGCACGTTTATCTTGTTTGCCAGCCCGAGACGACCTTTGAGTGCGCCCGTGATGTAGTAATGCTCGATACGTTTCGCCGCGCTTATGATCGCATCCATCAGGACAAGAAAATGGCCGGTACGCTTATGCCGTTCCTGATGTTCCAGAAGAAAATTCGTAAACGTCTGTTCGAATTCCATAATAACCTCTTCAGAAATGGTCAATGATTGTATATGTACCTGAGAGTATATGTGTTTTCGGTCAATTATGTCAATCTTTTGCTTTACAAGAATTAGCGGGTAATATACGGTTAAGATATACGAATTGAGGGGGTTTTCATGGAGGGGCAGACAGGGTTGAAAATGCATTTTTGCATTCTCGCGATTATTACAGTACTGTTAGGTTCACTCGGTATATTTGCGTGCACCGAGGCGCATGCTCAACGGGTCATTGCTGACAGAAAAGCTGTGACGAGAAGCTCCGAGTCTCTTTCTGCGATGCTCGAGTCGTACTGCGAGAAATATGGGCTACCCGCGATCGGCGCAGCAATTATAAAGGACGGCAGGACCGTTGCGATGGGAACGGCGGGGACCCGAAAAGCGGGGCAGAAGATCCCGGTAAATTCGAGCGATCGTTTCCATATCGGGTCCAATACAAAGGCGATAACGTCCCTTCTCGCGGCGATGTTCGTGAACGAAGGGAGGCTCCGCTGGGATTCCCGGCTGGACGAAATATTTCCCGAATTAAGCAAAACAATAACACCCGGAATGGAATCGATCACACTCGAACAGTTGCTGTCGCACTCGAGCGGGATGCCCGCGGATGACGACCCCCTGGCAGAGCGCCTTTTCGCGGAAGCGTATATGCGCGAAAATGATAACCTGTCAGATACGCGGTACTGGGCATTGTCACGATGGATCAGCCGGCCTATAGCCGCGGCGCCGCGCAGGAAATATTCTTACTCGAACATGGGTTATGTCATGGTCGGCGCCATTCTGGAGAAGGTCTCCGGAAGATCATGGGAAGAGCTCGTTATCGAGAAAATTTTCGTTCCGTTCAGGCTGCGTACGGCGGGTTTCGGTCCTCAGTCATCGCTGGGCATGATCGATGCGCCGCTTCCGCATAAAATCGTCGATGGAAAAATAAAACCGATGATGTCCGGTGTTGCTGCGGATAATCCGCTTTTTGTAGGCCCGGCGGGGACCGTGCATATGTCATTGCAGGATTTTGCCCGCTGGGCATCGTGGAACGCCGGCAGGGGAAAAAGGCCACCGCAGCTTATTCCCGCCGGGATGTTCGTCAAGCTCACGACGCCGGTGATAGACCTTCCTATACCAGGTGGACGGCGGGACCTGCCCGAACGTGGCGGGTACGCCCTCGGCTGGTGCGAGGCGGTGTTTCCCTGGTCGAAGGATGCCTTCGTCTGGCACAACGGTTCAAACCAGATGAACCTGGCGCATATATATATCCAGCCAAAGACCGATTTTGCCATGGTGTTAATGACCAACATAGGAAATAAGAAAGCAGAGGAGGCATTCGGTCTTCTGGCAGAAGAGCTCTACAAAAAATACTCGGACAGATAGACCGTCGATCAATACTCAATTCCGATATGTCCATGCGGTGCGGACCAGCGCTTTTAACTGGTTTTTCCAATGTTTTTATGCTACAATACGTTTAGCTACTGAAATCCTCTCAGCTCTACCATGATCTGACAACCGATAAAAAAATGGTCGAATGCCGGGCGGGCACAAGCGGCACTATATCATTTTTTTATGGAGCGTTAATGCAAAAACCAAAATTCGAGAAGCTACATTTATCAAAAATGGTTCAGAAAGCCCTGGATACGATGGGGTTTGAGGAATTAAGCCCTATCCAGGAACAATCGATACCCCTCGTACTCGAGGGCGGTGACATTATCGGGCAGGCCCAGACCGGAACCGGCAAGACGGCCGCTTTCGGCATCCCCCTTATTGAACTGCTTGATTCAAAAAAGAGACAGACCGAAGCGCTTGTTCTGTGCCCGACACGTGAACTCGCAGTCCAGGTTGCAGCAGAACTGAGAAAACTTGCACGGTTCAGAAAAGACATAGTCATAATCCCCGTGTATGGCGGCCAGTCAATACGCCTGCAGATAGCCAGCCTGAAAAAAGGGGTTCACATCGTGGTTGGTACACCGGGCCGGATGATAGACCATATGAGGCGCAGGACGATAAAGCTGAGTACGGTTACTAAGGTTGTCCTTGACGAGGCCGATGAGATGCTGAACATGGGTTTTCTGGAGGACATCGAAACAATCCTGGATGCAACATCAGCCACCAGGCAGACCCTGCTTTTTTCAGCAACCATGCCGGAAAGCATACGCAGGCTCGCCGGGAAATATCAGAAAAACCCATCACTCGTAAGGGTCGTGGGAGACGAGCTCACAGTTTCAGAGGTCGACCAGAGCTACATAGAAGTGCGGCCCGGCAAAAAGCTTAATCTTTTGCGGAAGATCGTGGACAATTATAAATTCTCATCATCACTCGTTTTCTGCAATACCAAGAGATGCGTTGATGACGTGGCCCGTGATCTGAAAGCATTGGGATACGATACGGAAAGTATACACGGTGACATGGCGCAAGGGCAAAGGGACCGCGTTATGTCAAAATTCAGGCACGGAAATTCGGCGATACTGGTAGCGACCGATGTTGCCGCACGCGGCATTGACGTCAGGGGCATCGAAGCGGTGATCAACTATGACATTCCACGCGATGACCAGTATTACGTTCACCGCATTGGCAGGACGGCACGCATGGGCCAAACGGGATATGCCTTTACCCTGGTCCTTCCCACTGAAATGAGCAAGCTCAGGGATATCAAGAATTATGCAAAAACGGAAATAAAACGCCACTCCCCGTTATCTCCGGAAGATGAGTTCACGATGTCTGCAAAACCTGTTGTCAGTAAGCGGCGGAGCACATTCAAACCATCATACAAGGGACGTTTTAAACGGTCCTGAAAAGGAGAGAATTCATGCTGGTAGGCAAATTATCGACGGGTGTTCGCGAACGCCTTGTGGTTGAAGTTCTTGACAAATTTAAAGGTACAAAATCTATTGACTGCAGGGTCTACAAGATATTGACAGACGGCGAACTTGTTGCAACCCCGGATGGTGTGACGATAAGTCCCGACCAGGTGCAGAACCTCGTCGGTCTGCTCAATGAAGCAGCTAAAAAAGCCCAGGCAATACAAAAATAAAGCAATGACGAAAAACGAAGCGTAAAGTGCGAGGCCCGACGCCTTCCATCTTTACGCTTCCATCGTTAACCTCAGGCCTTGCGGCCTTTGAGCAATTCGTTCAAGACATCTCTATATCGGATCTCTTTGTTGGAAAGCCTGGTGAGGGCCTCAACTACCCGGTTTTTTCGGTAAAAATAGGAAGGGGCCCTGTAATAGATCTCGGAACACCACCTGCCGAACATGAAATCCCCTGTGATCCTTTTTTTTACTTCCCTGCTGTATCGTCGGGAAAGATACCCTTTTTTGCCGAGCTCGTCGGACACTATCTGTGCCCCTATGATCCCGCTTAATATGGCGCTATATATTCCCTCACCGCTGAAGGGGTCCACGAGATGCGCCGAATCCCCGACCAGACAGATCCGGCGGGTATTGATCGTTTCCGAACTTTTGCAATAGGGTATGAACCATCCGCGCCTTTGATTTTCATCTGCTCCTTTCAGGAAATCAAAATGATCGACAAATTGCCGGTATATGGATACTAATCCCGGCATTTGAGTGTTGCTTGTCCCAATGCCGACGGAGAAATGATCTTTTTTCGGAAAGATCCAACCGTATCCGTCTCCGGGAATAAATCCGAAACCGAAAATGGAATGCTTACCATATTCGTCGACTATCGCCGGGTCGCGAGGAAAGATCTCGGCCTCGATCGCTATTCCGCCATATCCTCTGCGGGAGCCGGCGGCGCGTGCAACTAAACTGCGGGCTCCATCCGCACCGACCACTATGAGGCCTGATATCCTGTCACCGTTCTCTGTTTCGACATCGACATGATCCCTTAATTCCCTGACCGAAACGACTTTGGTTTTTTCGATAAGTACCGCCCCCGCTGAAACAGCCTGCCTGACAAGATAATGATCGAAATCCCGGCGGGCTACCATTTCCACGGGCATGCTGTCAGGATAATAGACCAATTCGCGGTCATCCCGGGATATGAAGGCGACGCCGCTGACCTTTCGCTCAATGAGGGGAGAATAATCAAAATCGAGGAGGTTTTTTACAGCCGGGGTCAGGCCTCCGCCGCACGCCTTGTATCGCGGAAGAGACTCTTTTTCGATGATAAGTGTCTTTAATCCCCGTTGCGCCGCGCATCTGGCAAAAATGGATCCACCAGGGCCGGCGCCAACAATCACACAATCGTATCGTTCCATGTATAGTATCCCTGCGAATATGTCTTAAACGTAACGATTATATGTGATTAAGCCGCAATTTTCAAGGCATGCCGTCAAATACCACTTGTTTTTCGACATTTTTAGGATACGGTCATCGTTATATCCTGTTGTCATAAAATACTGTGGTATATTACAGAAAGGTATGTGTCTGACGAATATGACAGGTTAATTCTGACACATATGATAGGATACGGTACCCCTGATGGACTAAACGCCATAATATAATTAGATAAAGCCCTATGGCACAGGCTTTGCTCTATCATAAACAGATATCGGTTGGACGTGCCTTGAGGCACAAAATGGATGATTTAATGTTGGTTTTTCTCCGGCGCATCTCTTTAGGTTCATCTAGCAGGGAGGAGGATATCATGGCACGGGAATGGTCTCTCAAAACGATTACGAATCTTAAATTCAGGGAACTAGAAAAGAATTTGATCGAGGTTTACGGCTGCATCCCCGTCGATTACAAAAGGGTGGTCAGACTCGAGGTTCGCAGGGGAACCCCGATGGTTCAGCCGGAAGAGGCTCTCGGAGCGCAGGAGAAGGCGCTGGTTGAGACATTCGGTTGCCTGCCACTTCACAAGCACGTCCTGGAATTTGACGTCGACAAAAAGAAGAAGGTCGTCGTGCACATCGTCCATGAGGACAGTACGATGCATGATGTACCCATGCGTTTGATTGTGTGAAAAGCTTCACATAATAGGTTGACAAAGGCACCGCGTTCCGCTAGAATAGCGTGCCAAGATTGGCCCCTTTTGAAGCCTGGCTTGGCTATCCCATAAATCGATCCCGTATATTTGCGAAGCGGGATGTAAGGAGTGAAGATGACAGACATACAAGACCGTAATGGTTTAGCAGCCGCCGAGAAGCTCTATGCCCAGTATGGATCAAGGGCGAGGGAGTTAAAGGCCTCGGGCAAAAAGGTCATCGGGTACCTTTCAGCTCTTGGTCCGGTTGAGATCATGACTGCGGCCGGTGTTCTCCCGATAAGGCTCAAAGGGAATGTTTCTGAAGCAATATCAAAGGGTGACGCTTACATGGAAACGATCGTGTGTCCATTTGTGCGCAACGTCTTCGATGCCGCAGTAAAGGGAAAATACGATTTTCTCGATGGCATGGTTCTCCCTCACCAGTGCGATTCTATCGACCGCACGAATGAAACATGGAGCTCCACACTCAATCTCCCGTACTGGCATTTTCTGAACATCCCGCACGTTGCGGATGATCCCTCGATTGCTTTTACGAAAGAGATCCTGCGCATCTTCATCAAGTCACTTGAAAAATATACCGGCAATAAAATAACCGATGAAGCCATCGCGAAGGCGGTCGCCGCCCACAATCAGAACAGAAAGGTGATGAGAGACCTCTACGAGTTGAGGAAGTCGAATCCCCCTCTCATTTCCGGCGTTGAAATGATGAAAGTGTGTGTGGCTGCCATGGGCCTTCCGGTAGAAGAGTCAAACACCCTTATCGAGTCAGTTGTAAAGGAAGTAAAAGGGCGGGCGCCTGCAGCCGGCGATGCGAAGGCAAAACGTATAATGATAATAGGCGATCAGATTGATGATGTCGCGGTGATCGAAGCTATTGAATCGACCGGCGCGTACCTTGTCATGGACGATCTTTCAACAGGCTCGAAAATGTACTGGCAGGATGTCGACGCTACACCTGATCCGCTTCAGGGAATTGCAGAACGTTACCTGAGAAAACTGAAGGTACCGACAACCTTTATCGGCTCGGCGGACACGTATCAGGGCATCCTTGAGGAACGTTTCGGACACATGAAGAATTACATAAAGGATTTCAAAGTGGACGGAGTCATCCTCTTTATCTACAAGTATTGCGACCCTTACGGATTTGAAGTACCGGCTATCAAGAGCTACGTCGAAGCGGTGGGAGCACCCGTACTCTACCTGGAAGACGAGTATTCGACGTCGTCCCTTGCACGGGTTAAGACCAGGATCGAGGCGTTCCTCGAAATGATCGCATAACGGAAGAGATAAGGAGAATCACCATGGCTGAAGAAAAAAAAGGAAGAGCGGTAGCAACGTCCACGGCAGCTAGTATACCGAAATTCGTACGCGGAAATATGTCTGCAACATTAAAGGCAAAGGAAGAGGGCAAGAAGGTCGCAGCGGCATTTATCGCTGACGGCCAGGACGAGATCATGCGCGCCATGGACATCGTCCCGGCATGGGGTGAAAGCTTCTCCGGTGTCTGCGCGGCCAAGCGCGATGCCGAGAAATATCTCCAGAAAGCCGAATCAGACAACTTCTCCCGGTCACTTTGCACATACGCGACCTGCAACATCGGTTTCGATATGATGCGTGAAGAGTTGGGCGGAGTGGCGCCGGAAGGCGCACCCTGGGGCGGCATGGCACGGCCCGACATGATGCTCGGCAACGGCCAGCTTCTGTGCGACCCGCGGTTCAAATGGCCGCAGGCAACCCAGCACTATCAGCAGGATGTCCCTGTGTTTGTCACCAATATGTATTATCCCCCGTGGGATCCGAACGGAGATCATCACGAGGTAGAAGCCATATATGTTAAGTATGCAGCGGATGAACTTCGCGAAACCGTGAAGTTCTGCGAGAAAATAACCGGCAAAAAGATGGATTATGACCGCCTGGCAAAAACGGTCGAGCTTTCCGATAAGACGTGGGACCTTTTCATCGACACGTATGAACTGCGCAAAAATATCCCGACGCCGATGGATACCGGCGACGCGATGAACACGATGGTCCCGCTGACTTTCAACCTCGGCACCCAGGAAGCATATGATTTCTACGTCAGCCTGAAGGCCGAACTCGAACAGAAGATCGCGGACGGTGTCGGTGTTGCCAACCCGGAAAAGTTCAGGGTCATCTGGGCGGCAGGCCTGCCGAGCTGGTTCGCGCTGGGAGATTTCCAGTATTTCAACGGCAAGGGCGTCGTGTTCCCGGTCGAAGTGACCTATCGCGGCTGCGAGAAGATCGAGCGCCTTAACCTCCCGAAAACAAATGATCCCCTCGAACACATCGCATGGAGATGGGTCCGCTACTGGACACACTGGTATGATGCGGCAAAGAAGCGCCCGGGTTCCACGCCGAAGGTCGAAAGGATCATCGAGTATATCGAAGACTACAAGTGTGACGGAGCGGTGTTCCATTCAGCCTTCTCCTGCAGAAGCTGGCACGCGGGCATTATGCAGCAGGCCGCCACATTGAAGAAAGTATACAAGGATATCCCCGTCCTGATCATGGAAGGCGATATCGTAGATATCAGCTCCTATAACGAAGCGGACACGCACAACAGGATAGACGCGTTCATAGAGACCCTTGCGGCATCCAAGGCACGAAAGGGTTAAAAGCGCGGCTGCAGTATAGTTTAGGAGCAGTACATGGAATATTATGCCGGTGTCGACATCGGTTCCACCATGACCAAGGTGGTTATCATGAGCGACAGGATCGAAGCGTCGCTTATAGGACCGACAGGACCCGAGCATCGAAAATTAGCAAACAGAGTGATGGAGGAGGCGCTCGGACAAGCGCGCCTCTCCTTCGACGACCTGACATACATAGTTGCTACCGGCTACGGCAGGATCAACGTTCCCTTTGCTGATCGTCAAATTACTGAAATCACCTGCCACGCGAAAGGCTTGCAAAGCCTCCTCCCCTCTGTTAAAACCGTCATTGATATCGGCGGTCAGGATACTAAAGGCATAAAGATCTTAAATGGCAAAGTGATGAACTTTGTCATGAATGACAAATGCGCCGCAGGTACGGGGCGCTTCCTCGAGATCATCGCCGATTCGCTCGGCGTGCCCCTCAACAAGATTGGCGAGGTATCGCTCGCGGCTGAAAAAATAGCGTCAATCAGCAGTACGTGCACCGTTTTTGCCGAGCAGGAGATGATCTCCCGGCTGGCAGCCGGCGAGCCTATCGCCAATCTCATCGCCGGGATCCATGATGCAGTAGCGACGAGGATCGCATCTCTCGTGAAGAAGCTGAACGTGGAGCCGGATATTGCCGTTACAGGCGGAGGCGCGAAGAATATCGGTCTCGTGAAGGCATTGGGGTCAAAATTCGGCAGGGAACTCCTCGTTCCTCCGGAACCTCTCATAACGGGGGCCTTGGGGGCCGCCCTGATGGGAAGGGACATCTACGAAAAATATGCCGCCGAAGGGCAGAAGCCGTCGCGCAGTAGAAAGAAATTGGAAGAAGCAACATTCTTCAAATGAGGTAATAAAAAAAGTGGCATTTGTACTGGGAATAGATGTGGGTTCCGGTTATTCCAAGGCCGTTGTCCTCGAGGACGGCAAGATCCGGTCGTTCGCCGTAATACCTTCAGGCGGGAACTACCGCGAAGCAGGCGCAGCGGCGGCAAAGGCAGCCCTTGATAAGATCGGGATCACCCGGGTAGAGATCGCGCGTACGGTTGCGGCAGGGTATGGCGGAAATATGGTCGAATTCGCCGACGACACGTCCACTGATATTTCATGCCATGCCATCGGGATCCACCACCTCTTTCCTTCCGTGAAAACGGTCATGGATGTCGGGGCCCAGTACTCCCGGGCTATCCGGCTCGATAATGAGGGAAGGATCGCCAATTTCATCATGAACGAAAAATGCGCCGGCGGAAGCGGGAAGTTTCTTCAGGTGGCAGCACGCATACTGCATATAAACGTCAGCGAAATAGGGGAACTTTCACTTAAGGCGCAAAAACCGGTCGAGTTTACGACAGGATGCGCCGTTTTCGCCGAATCAGAGGCAGTCTCCCGCATATCGGAAGGGGCCTCCCCCGCCGATATTCTTGCGGGAATTCACAATGCCATGGCCTCAAAGATCGTCACCCTGGCGATGCGCGTCGGACTTGATCCGGACTATGCCGTCACGGGCGGCGGGGCCATGGATATCGGTCTCGTAAATTCTCTAGGCTTGGAGATAGAGGCGAAGCTTTTCGTTCCCGACAACCCCCGGATAACAGCCGCCCTCGGTGCGGCGCTCATAGCCCTGGAGCAGAGCAAAAGATAATCCAATTAACGCAACAAAAGTAAGGCACTTAGCGCGCCGCTCCCGCGAAGGGGCCACATCGCAGTCCCCGCTCCATCATCACGGCCGGGCCTTAAACATTCTTTGAGAACTTTCAAACCTGTTCGTTTTGTAGTATCATTCAATCGTATAGAAACATTTAGGACACGATATAAATCCCGCTGCCAGGAGGAATTATGAAAAAATCCATATTCTTGTCCGCCGCATTCTTTGTCTTCATGTTGGGCCTTACGGCAGTGCATGCAGCCGGGCCGATGGACGCATGCACTATCTTCACCAGGGTGGAAGCGGAGTCACTTTTTAATGCAAAGGCGGCATCACAGAAATCGTCAAGGGTCTCGGCTCCTGCCGGAAATATATGCACATATTTTTTCAAGATACAAGGCAGCACATACAGCATAAGGATAAAGATCTCGTCATCAGAAGAGATCAAGGCGGAGGGGATTTTTATGTCGGCCAGGGATGCCTTTGACAGGCAGAAAAAAGCCCGGATGGCAAGCGCAGATACGGCAAACAAAATGCGGAACATTCCGGCCCTCGGCGAAGAAGCATTCTGGAACGGGTATGATCTCTGGATAGTGAAGGCAAATTATCTTCTGGTCCTACTCGCCCATCCATATCTCCCGGGAAGTTTCATTAGCAGTGAAGCCATGGAAAAAGCCAGGGAACAGCAGAACCTGAATTATACTCAAAACATGGCAATGCTCATTTTGTTCAAAATGAAATGAACCAGGACCGTCGCTTTGGTGGCGCATTCCCACTCTTTTTAATTTTTGGGGATATCTTATGATCAAAAATATTGTATCGGCCGTGGTTGTTACGTTGTTCCTGTTTTCCAACGCATATGCGGGACAGCTGGCGGAGCCCAATGCCACCGTGAGCACCATGCGGATCATTTCGGTGACGCCGACAGCAAATGCAATATACGCAATAGCATCTGTAGAATATCCCGCATCATGGGGTAATGATATTAAATTCACGGTCGAGATAAACGGCAGGCCAATCCGGATACGAAAGGTGTCCGGCGGCTTCTCAGGCAGCACGAGTATGGCCGACCTCATGTTTTTTTCCAAAAGGGCCGGCAGACAGAACATAACGGTAAAGACCATCGTTAACGGCAGGAATATACAGTCGAAGAGCAGTTTTGACGGGAAACAAACGCCTTTTGTGGCTGTTATGGGTCATGCGGGCGACCGGGAAATATTGACGGGAAAGGATAAATTGCTTATTGTCGCCATAGCCAACGTAATGGATGTCCGGATATCTTTTAACGGCAAAGATATGTATGGAAAGCCGTCAGGCAGTGGTGATATACAAACCCGTTCCCTCGATTCGGCATGGCGGCGGGGCAAGAATGTCCTGACAGTAAGCGGGAACAAATTTGACGGGAGCCTTATCGTCAAAAATTTCACTTTTATCTACCTTGGGGAGGATAGTGTCCTGCCCCTTGGAGAGACCGCGATATTCTATTATGGCAAAGAAGGCAGTAAGAGCGGGCCGTTCTATGATGTCAAGGTTAACGGTGATGCGCTTGCCACGGTTCGTGATGTCAGGACAGATCGTTTATCCATGGATAATGATGGCTGGCTTATTTCGGACCCGATGTTAGGAAAGGAGTTGAGGGCGCAAAAATCCGGTACTGCAACAATACAGGTTTTCATAAAACCTCACTTTCTCGAAACAATGAAATTGGACAGAGAATTGACGATCACGGTCGCCGAGCCGTAAAACCCCAACTTCGCATAGAGACCTGCTAAAATTGTGCAAACAAGGCATGGAAAAGAATGTTGCCGATAACCGTGTCCCGATACTTGTCGCGTATTGATCTGCGCGCCTCGGCGAGCTCCGGCGACCTAACCCCATTTTCCAGCGAGCAGTATGTCTCGACGTATGCGGCCAGGTCATCGACCGCTTTGATCATCGCGCCGTCCCGGGGATTATACCGGTCCTCGTTGTATTGCCGGTTTATCGTTTCGGTGTCCGTTATGACAACATTGCCGTCAATATCGGCGATACTCGAGAATTCATCCTCCGTAAATGTTTTCATTTCATCATGCCAGTTAAAGGGGATAAGGTTAAATACCTCCTTATCCATCTGTTCCTTTTCGTATGCCTTGATAAGGGAATCAAGCCCTTCGATGGACCGCTTGACGGGAGATATGATATCGCGTGTCAGGACCTCCGGCAGGTCGTGAAAAAGTCCCGTGAAATAATTGTTGAAGCAGCGCCGGGGGCATGCCCCGACCTGCAGTGAAAAAAGATAGGCGAGGATAGCGACGATAAGCATATGCCCGAGCACGGACGTACGGGGTATCATATTGATGTGGCTCCACCGATACTGAAAACGCAATTGTCCGCAAAGATCGAGAAAATTCCTGTATTTTTGATACAGTGCGAGCTGCTGGATGCCGGCAAGGTCGTAGTAACGCTCCTGACGGGCCTGCAGAAAGCTTTTGATCTCGGGTATTTCGTATCCGGTAGGATTGGCCCGTTCAATAATATCAAATTCCCAGCGGGTAGCATAAAAATGCGCGGCGTTGATTATTTTTTTGTTGACCGTATTGTCCGCACTCGCGAAATAGTGCTGAAAACGTTCGAGAAATTCCCCGCCCAGGGGGGACAGGACGGGTTCGAGTTTTGCAAAAACCCACTTGGTCAGTTCCCGGTATTTCTTTTTATCTTCCTTTATCCGGTTGAATACCTGGGGTTTGAGGTCGGTTATGACCAGGCGTTCCAGGAATTCAAAAAGCCCGCCCTCGATGATCTCGATCCAGCTGAACCCTTCGGTAGATTCCTCGAATTTTCCGAGAAAATAGGCGATCGTCATTTTATGCGCCTGTTTGTCGAGTTCTTTAAGCTCCACCGGACGGATCTTGTCATTCCATCTCTGCATAGCCGCTGCGCTGAATAGTTCAAGGATAAACTCTTTGGTCATGTTTCCCCTTTCTTTGGGTTATTTTAAGAAATATAAAGGAAGAAAGAAAGGGTAAACAAAAAAGGGCCGCCTCTCGGGCGGCCCTTTTTATGACATTGTTTTCTTATTACGCTTTTACGATCTCGAACGTGATCTGGCCATCATCATATTTGAGCGGCTGTACCGCCACGGCCACGCCGATCTTGGGATCGGCGAAGTCTTTTGAAAGACGAGCAAATGCCTTGACGCCGTCGCCGAAATCAATAACCGCCATTGTGTACGGTGCATCGGCTTCAAAGCCGAACGGTGCGTACATAGCGGTGGTAAATGTTTCAAGTGTGCCTTTTTTCGGCAGTTCGAACCAATCCATCTCGTTTGAGAAGCATTTTGCACAATCAGCTCTCGGCGGGAAATATTTGGCCCCGCACTGTTTACAGATCGATCCCTCGACCTTGCCTTCAGCAAGGAGATCTACGAATTTGCCGGTTTTGGTGAAGCTTGTGAAGCTTTTTCTTCCAAATTTATCGAATCCCATCTTAGTCCCTCCCAAAAATTGTGACGTTTCCGTAAAGGCCTACTCCGCCAATATTGTGGTTAAGGCCGATCTGAGGATCTTTAACCTGCATCGGGCCGGCTTCGTCCCTTAGCTGAAGGACGATCGTCCGGATCTGCGATCCGCCGGTTGCTCCGATGGGGTGACCTTTCGAGAGGAGACCGCCGTCAACGTTGACAGGGATCCTGCCTTCTTTGTAGGTGGCCTTTTCGCGGATAAGCTGTTTGCCATCGCCTTCAGGCGCAAATCCGAGGCCTTCATATGCCATGATCTCTGCAATGGTAAAGCAGTCGTGGACTTCGGCCACGCTGACATCTTTGGGACCGATGCCTGCCATTTTGTAGGCAACGCCTGCAGCCGCTTTTGCGACCTGGATGCCCTTGGAAAAATCAGGCCGTGATGCCATGTTTACCACTTCTGATGCTGCACCTATTCCGAGGACCCATACCGGTTTCTTCTGGAAGATCTTTGCCTTCTCGGCATTCGCGAGAATGATGCATGAGGCGCCGTCTGCATTCGCGCAGCAATCGCCTACGCGAAGAGGTGATGCAACGGGGCCGGCCATCTTGGCATCCGGGTTGTTGAGATCGAAATCCGCAGGTGTTACGCCTTTGCGATACACGGCCCTTTCGTTGATCTGGCCGTACGTTGCCGCCTTGACCCTGACGTCCCTTAAGTCATCAAGGGTAAGCCCGTTCTTTGCAAGGTATGCCTGGGCATACAGCGCATAGTAGGCGGGCATCATCGTGCCGAACGGGGCTTCCCACTGAATGTCGCCGCCGCGCCCCATTCTTTCCTGGGATTCGGCAGAGGTGATCTCTGACATTTTCTGGAAACCGAGCACTACGACGATGTCGTGGAGTCCGGCTTTGATCATGCTGTAACCGATCTTGACGCCAACGGTGCTTGACGAGCAAACTGTCTCGACATAGAATGTCGGCTGCGGCACAAGGCCGAGGTACTCAGCCAACACGCCGGCCGGTGACCGCTGCTTGTCATATTCCGGGGCGGAGCAGAATATGGAAGCATCCACATCCTTCGTGGTGAGATTCGCATCCTTCATTGCTTCTCTGAAGGCTTCGAAGGCCAGTTCCCTGATGGAGCCTTCATAGCCCCTGACAAAGTAAGTCTGGCCAACGCCGATAACTGCAACATCTTTTGCCATACATTCCTCCTTATTGGTGTGTTGTCCTGATTCTCTGATACATTGTAACGTATTTGTTATGTTCAGCCATGTCCCGGGAAAAAACATGGGTACCATCATTTTTCGATACAAAATAGAGATAATCGACAGTTGCCGGATCGAGTGCCGCAAGGATGGATGCCTTTGACGGACTGCATATGGGGCCGGCCGGGTAACCCTTGAATCTGTATGTGTTATACGGGGTATATGTCCTAAGGTCTATCTTTCTTATAGGAACCCCAAAACCCTTCGTTCCATAAACGACCGTCGGATCGCAGTCAAAGGACATTCCTTTTTTTAGCCTGTTGTGAAAGACAGCTGAAATAAGGGGCCTTTCCTCGCCTGCCCCCGATTCCTTCTCTATCATTGATGCAAGGGTAATTGTCTTATGAATATCCATTTTATGCAATGCCATTTTTTCTTTGATCCCGGGGCCCTCGAAAATTTTCAATGTCCGCCTGGCAATACGTTCTATGAATTTTTCCTTGTCTATTTCCTTGCTGTAGAAGTACGTGTCCGGGTAGAGGTATCCTTCCAGGGAACCGGATGTGATCCCCAGCTTTTCAAGGAATTCTTTCGAGTTCGCAAGTTTCAGGAACTCATCTTTTGTCATGATACGGTTCTGTTCCACGCTTTCGGCGATCGTATAAATATTGTGGCCCTCTATGATCTTGAGGGTGTATATGTTCCGTTTGCCCCCACCCATTTTCATGATGATCTCGAAGGTCGACATATCGCGCCTGAGATCATACTCCCCGGCCATCAGCCGGCCGCGATAGATAACCGAACCTACCATGAAAAGCGCCTTTGAATATATGAGGTCCTCTTTCTTGAGAATGTCGGCTATTTCGGAAAGCCTGGTCCCGCTTTTGATCACGACGGGCCGCAATGCCGGGTCGGTATCCCTGGGAATGCTTGCAAATATAAGGGTCTGCGAGAACACAAAAATAATAAATGCTATGACGATTATTTTTTTATCGCGTGCTGCGAGCATCAAGGTATCCCTGCAGAATTATCTGTGACGCCATGATATCCAGATAAGGTTTCCTTTTCTTGTGACGTACATCAGCCATGTCAAAAATCCGATGCGCTTCGTTCGTACTGAATCTTTCGTCCCACAGGTTGACAGGAATATTGATCGATTCCCGGATCTTGTCGGCTAGATCCATGACACTTTGCGCCCGGGTGCCGATCTTTCCGCTTAAGTCCCGGGGCAGCCCGATGACGATCTCGTCAACCTCATGCTCTGTTACGATACGTTTGAACTCTTTAAGATCTTCCTTAAGAGAAGCCCGTCGATACAATTTCAGGCCCTGGGCGATCGCAAGCGTGGGATCGGATAAAGACACACCGATCTTTTTGTCCCCCACATCCAATCCAAGTATTCGCATCACCTATTATAGCAGTTTTTGCTTTAGTTTCAAGAACAAAACAAACCTTGAAACCGTAAGGCGTAAGGCGAAAGGCGTAAGGAGTGAGAAAAAAAATCGTTCTTTGTCCTAAGTGCTGTGACCGGTATTTACAAACAACTGTTCATCGAGAATATGGTGGTAAAATGTAAGATTGTGATGTAGGATATTGACCATGATAGCAAATTGTGCTATCATCATACATGAAGGCAAAGCATCGGAGAACCCTTGAAGCAGTCTTTGCAATTCCCACGCGAGGAGGGATCATTTTTTCCGACATCGAGGTTTTGATTGTTACGCTTGGAGGCAGCGTTCGGGAAGGCGCTGGTTCTCGCGTTGTCTTCGATCTAAAAGGAACCCGCCAGTATCTTCATCGCCCGCATCCGGGGAAGGAAGCGAAGAAATATCAGGTGGAGCTGCTGCGGGAATGGCTAAGTACTTTGGAGGTTACGCCGTGAAAAATATCATGACATATAAAGGATATACGGCCCGTATCGAATTTGACCAGAGAGACAATATTTTCGCCGGAAAGGTCATAGGTTTTGCGGACACTATTACATTCCATGGAGAAACCGTAAAAGAACTTCGGGATGATTTCCGGGCAGCCATTGATCATTACATAGAAGATTGCGCGGTGACCGGCCGGAACCCTATGAAAGCCGCTTCCGGCAAGATGATGCTGCGTGTTTCACCGGAGGTCCATGCCAGAGCCCTTACAGCGGCAAAGATCGAAGGAAAGAGTTTGAACCAGTGGGCTGAAGAAGTCCTGAATAAAGCAGCGCACAATTAGCTGAAGAAGTATCGGCAGACAATCGTACATTATTCAAGATAAAGACCGGGGCTGATGGTTCATTTATAGCCCCGGTCTTTACGTGGTATGTACCACGGGGCCGGCAAAAGTCGGCCCTTTTGCAGACTTTTAGATCTTCATTTCGAGGTTTATCATATCTCCCCTCTGAAACCCCATTTTGTCGAAGAATTTCAGGAGATCCCAATCCCTCCAGTTAACAAACACATAGATCGTGTTTACCCCGACCTCTTTGAACATGAAGAACATTTCCCGAAAGAGAAGCCGGGCTATCCCTTTCTTCTGGTATTCTTTCCTGACACCAAGCGTGTCGATCCATGCGATATTTTCGGGTATA
>CAIQJW010000005.1 GCA_903872255.1 uncultured delta proteobacterium
CACCCGAGGAAGCAACGATAATGATGCTCGGTATATATGAGGAGACGGGGAGCTTCCGTTTTTCATCCACCACGGTGGAAGACTTCGAAGCGGCATCCTATCTCCTGTCGCAGGGTGCAAATATCAATGTTATCTCCGATATGCTCGTTCGCGAACTGACCCCGGAACAGGTTTTTCTTCTCAACGATATTATCAAGAACGCGGGCGTGTACAACATAAACGGCGTTGACATCGTTATCACCGAGGGAAGCACAGAGCACTATGTGGGAGACCTTGCGGTGGTAGTGCACAAATATCGGGATATGGAAAATATCAACGCAATCTTCGCCCTTTTCCGCATGGAAGACCGTGTTCATATCATAGGCCGCAGCCGCATACCCGAGGTTGATTCAGGGTATGTCATGTCGCTTCTCGGCGGAGGCGGGCATAAGGTTGCGGCATCAACGACGGTAAAAGAGCTTACCCTTCCCGAAGCGAAGGAGAGGCTTATCGAGATCCTTCGCAACAGCGTAAAACCTCTCTGGCAGGCCAGGGATATCATGTTCTTCCCTGTAAAATCCGTGGAGTCGACGAGCCCTATGCGGGAAGCCTCAAGTATCCTGACGAAGTATAGCATCAATGCAATGCCGGTCCTTTCTAACGGCCGGATCCTGGGCATCATTACCCGCCAGGTGGCCGCAAAGGCGCTTTTCCATAGACTGGAGAACCAGCCGGTCGACGATTATATGCTTACCGAATTTCATGTTGTCAACCCGGATGATTCCATAGAGATCGTCAAGGAAAAGATCATCGGGAGCACTCAGCGCTTCCTGCCCGTAGTCCATGAAAACGAGTTAAAGGGGGCCATAACCCGTACCGATCTTTTAAGGGTCCTGGAAGATGAGATCGCCAAGACCGTTCTCGGGAAGCTTGAATTTCACGACAAGTACGTTCAGCGCAAGAATGTCCGCAGGCTGATGGAAGAGCGGCTCGACGACATAACCATGGAAAAACTGGTCAGTATGGGAAATCTTGCCGATGATATGGGTTTTCACGCGTACCTTGTCGGCGGCTTCGTTCGTGACCTTATTCTGCGCGACGAGAACAATGACATAGATATAGTAATAGAAGGCGACGGGATCGCCTTTGCCGAGGAAATGGTAAAGCGGTTTGATGTCAGAATGCGGTCCCACAAGGAGTTTTCTACGGCAAAACTTCTTTTTCGGGACGGCTTCAAGATCGATATAGCGACCGCCCGGCTCGAATATTACAGGGCCCCCGCCGCCCTGCCTACCGTCGAGCATGGGTCTTTGAAACTGGACCTTCACCGGCGTGATTTTACGATCAATACGCTCGCCATAGCGCTTAACAAGAACGCCTTCGGCGAACTGGTAGATTTTTTCAGCGCGCAGCGCGACATCAAGGAAAAGACGATCCGTGTCCTGCACAGCTTGAGTTTTGTCGAGGATCCGACACGTGTTTTCCGGGCCATACGTTTCGAGAAGCGTTTCGGGTTCAAGATAGGGAAGCAGACAATGAGCCTGATCAAGAATGCCGTGAAGCTCAGTTTCCTTAACAAGATCCGGGGGAAACGCATCTGGTCTGAGCTTACGCTTATCTTGAAGGAAGATGCACCCGAGGCGATATTTGCGCGCCTTGCCGAGCTTGACCTCATGCGCTTCGTATCCCCGAACATTGTCTTTGGCAAGGACAAGGAAAAACTTTTCGCGCAGATGCATGCCGTCTATCAGTGGCATGAGTTCCTTTATCAGGGGAAACCCGTTGACAAGGTGCAATTCTTCATCCTTGGGCTGACCGATAATATGGCAATTACAGATGTCGTCGAATTCGCATCGAGAATGGAGATAAGCGAACGCTCCAGGCAGCGCGCGGTCGAGAATGCGGAGAATCTCCGGAGGATCATGGCGCGGTTTGGCCAGAGCATCAACGGGATCAAGAAAAGCGAAGTATATCGCATGCTTAATTCGCTTTCTCGCGAAGCGATGCTTTTTATCATGGCCAGGACACGCTCTGATGACGTAAAAAAGGCCATTTCGAATTATATAACGCATAACGATTCATTCAGGCCCTTTACGACCGGCAATGATCTCAAAAAAATGGGAGTGCACGAAGGGCCGGTTTACAAAGACATTCTCGATCATTTGAAAGATGCCAAGATCGACTTTGACCTCAAGACGAAAGAGGATGAGACCCAATTCCTTAAGAGCTATCTGCTTCAAAAGGGGATATTACCGTGAGCCTGCTTGTTCCGGCATTAGAGGTTCAGCTCGAATGTTTCGAGGGGCCCATGGCCGTCCTTATTACCCTTATCAAGCGCAACAAGCTGAGCATCTGGGATATCCCTATCGCGTTGATAACAGAACGTTTCCTCCAGTATGTCGAGATAGCCAGAGAAATGAACCTGAAGATAGCCGAGGACTTCATCGAGATGGCCTCGCTTCTTCTCTTCATTAAATCCAAGATGCTGCTTCCGTCAAATGGTGCCGCCGAAGAAGAAGATCCCCGCGAAGAACTTGTGGAACGCATAATCGAGTATGAACGCGTGAGAAATATGGCCGTAGCGATCAACGACCTTCCCATGCTCGAGCGTGATGTATACTCTATTGGAAGAGGAGGCTTGGAAAAGGAGGCCGAATTCGACCTTATGTCCCTATGTACGTTGTACTTTGGATTGATGCAGGTTAAAGAGGAACATTATTTTGTTGTCCGGGAAGTGCGGCCGACACTGGAAGAAAAGATAGGGGCGCTCAAGGATGTTCTGAGATCTGACGGTTTTTTTGAATGGGACCTCGTGACCGGGGAAGACAGGAATGAACGGGTTGCCACGATCCTTGGAATGTTGGAACTGGCCAAGATACGCATGGCCACGCTCTCGCAGAAGCACCCATTTGGTAAAATTATAATGAAGAAACGGGATTCGGCCCGATTCATGGATAACTGAAAAAGACCTTAGGAGGGTTATAATGGCAGGCCATACGGGCAGGAAGATCCTGCTTATTGTTTGTATAGTGATCGCAGTCATAATTTTTATAACGAGCATATCCGGTATCTTCTCGGGCAGCAACTCCAAGATCGGGGTAGTGGAGATAGAAGGGACTATCGCCGATATGAAAGATGTTATGGCCGATATTGTGCGTTTCAAGGAAGACGACAGTATACGGGGTGTTATAGTCCGCATCAATTCGCCGGGCGGAGCCGTCGGACCAACCCAGGAAGCGGCAAGTGAGCTTAAGAAACTTAAAGAGAAAAAGAAGGTATACGTTTCCATGGGCTCGGTTTGCGCATCCGGAGGGTATTATATAGCAGCGGTCGGCGATAAGGTTTACGCAAACCCCTCGACAATAACGGGTTCTATCGGGGTTATTATGCAGCAGACCGTGGTTGAGGACCTGATGAAGAAAATAGGTGTTCAGGCAAACACGATCAAGGCAGGATCGATGAAAGACGTCGGGAACCCCTTCCGGAAGATGACCGATCACGAGCGAAAGTATCTGCAGGACATCATTGACAGCATTCACGAGCAGTTTATCAAGGATGTGGCGGCCGGGAGGAAAATGAACATCGACAAGGCCAGGGAACTCTCGGACGGCAGGATATATACAGGGCTAAAGGCGAAGGATGCAGGTCTCATCGATGCCATAGGAACGTTCTACGATACGGTCGACGCAATGAAGACAACGCTCGGCATCAAGGGAAAACCGGACCTGGTATACGGCAAGAGACCTTTCTCTCCGCTGAAATGGCTCGTTTCCTCAGCCCTGCAGGACATGTTCGCACGGGAACAGGCCGCACCGTTCAAATATGAGTATAAACCGTAAAAGGAGAAAGGCTAAAGGCGTGAGGCGTCTATCGCCCTGCCGTCATTCCCGCGAAAGCGGGAATCCAAGGTTTTTTGGCAAAAAAATAATGCCGAAGACGGGACTTGAACCCACACAGGCAAATTGCCTACTAGACCCTGAATCTAGCGCGTCTGCCAATTCCGCCACTTCGGCACCCTATAAAGTTATATGTATGCGAAAGATAAGTCAAGAGGTGACGATGAAAATGTTTCAAACGTTCGATATCGAGACCCGGTTTCCCAAACCCGTTCTCACTATCGGCAATTACGACGGGGTCCATTTCGGCCATCAGCGAATAATAAAGAGAGTCGTCGATAAGGCCCGCGAGATCTCGGGGACCCCGATGCTTATGAGCTTTTATCCGCACCCTCACAGCATTTTAGAGCCTGATTCGTATATCCGCCTGATAACCCCGCCGCATATAAAAGAGCGCCTGGTGGAAGGCGCCGGGATCGAGGTCATGTTTGAGATACCCTTTAACGAGCATCTCAGGTCCATATCCCCGCAAAGCTTCATAGAGGATATTCTTATAGGCAGGATCGGAGTGGCCGGGGTCATCGTCGGATATGACTTTAGATTCGGAAAAGGCGGGGTCGGTGATGTGAACATGCTCAGGGAATATGCCAGGGAGAAGGGCTATTATTTCGACGTCGTGGGAGCAATTACGCTCGATGAGGAAAAGATAGGGAGCAACCGCATTCGAAAACTGATCATGGACGGCGGGGTAAAAAAGGCAAACCAACTCCTCGGCCGCCCGCATATGATCGAAGGGGTTGTCGTTCATGGTGTCAATCGCGGGAAGAATATGGGATTCCCGACGATAAACTTCGAGACCGTCTTTGAGCTCATACCGGGAAACGGCGTATATATCACAGAGGTTGAATTTGACGGAAAGAAATGGCCCTCGGTCACCAACATCGGGTACAACCCCACATTTGACGGGAAGAAACTGCTGGTAGAGACGCATATACTGAATTTCGGCGGAGACCTTTACGACCGCGAGATCGTAATATATTTCCACGAACGAATCAGGGAGGAAAGGAAGTTCAAGGACATGGCCGAACTGATAGCGCAGATCTCGGAAGATGTGGAAATGGCGAGGGAGTTTTTTAAAGAACGGCGAACGGCGAACGGCTAACGGAAAAAATTCTCCCAAAATATCGAAAAAATGTTATTGTGCCTTTAGCCTTTAGCCTTTCGCCTTTAGCCGTTCGCCGCTCGCCCTATCACCACATACACCCCGCCGATGATGGGGTCGGTTTCGTTCCGTTCCAACAGGACCTCGATCATCCGCTCCTGTATCCTGACATTTCTCGGGAGGAGCTTGACACCGCTTGACGCGTAGACGTCCTCGGCTATGACCATCCCGACCCTAAGCTCTTCAAGGGCTATCTTGCATTTATTCCTGGCAAATTCGCGATCATTTTCGACGATGTGTTCAACGAGGGATGATGCGACCATGGGGTCAAGGATACGGTTCGCCGATTGGCGTATCTCGCGCAGGATATCGTCGCGCCCGGATCCCGCACGGCACAGATCGCCCTGGAAGACAATTCCCCTGATTATTCGTGCCCCCCTCGGTATTTCATTGCCGATCAGGCCGTTCGGGGTCCCCGAGCCGTCGAAATTTTCGTATTGATGGTAAATGGCATCGGATGCTGTTTTATAACCGGATATCGTCGATACGATGAGGGATCCTATGACGGGGTGCTGATTATAAATGCTGCGGTCATTCATGACCATATTATACTTGGCTTTGTCCGCTATCGTATCGGGCAGGCCGATCTTGCCTATCTCATGCAGCTGTGCCCCGAATAGTATTTTCTCTGTTTCGTCTTCATCGATATTCATTTTCCTGCACATGTAACTGGCACTCTTTTTGGCGGCCAGGCCCCGGTCCGCGGCTCCGGGTACGCGCACATCTATGATCTTAAGAAGGATCTGGGTCAGTTCTTTAAAGTTGCGTTCAAGCTTCTTGTTGGCTTCAGCGATCCTTCTCTTCTCGGCGATAAGTTCGTTTTGGAGCTGCTTGATCCTGATAAAGGCCTGGATCTTATGGGTCAGGATAATGGGGGGTACTGTTTTTTCGATACAGTCATCTGCGCCGGATTGAAACGCCTCTACTTGAAACTGCTCGTCCTTTTTGAGCGTCAGAAATAGAAAAATAGCAGACCTTGTTTCCGGCATACTCCTGATACGGCGGCAAAATTCCAGGCCATCGACAACGGGTATCTCGTAATCGCTTAAGACGAGGTCCGGTCCGATATCCCTGACACGCCATGTGGCCTCATCGCTATTCGAGGCTTCGTGGACCTCAAAACCTGGATACCTGCTGAAGAATTTAGCGAGGAGGCCCCGGAAATTGGCATCGCTGTCGACAAGGAGGATCCGGACGCTAGGGTTTTCCATTATGGCTTTGCCTCATTGGGATGAGCAGGAGGCGCCTCAGGCTTAACGGATTCCTTTTGCGGCACCGCGGCCGGCGGTGCGGGCGCAACGGAAGCTGTTTCCTTTATATGCGTTGCAACAAGTATGCTGACGCGTCTATTTGCGAAATCAAGGGGTTTGTCGGGGTGTTTCAAATTACGGTCGGCAAATCCCCGGACCTGGGATATCTGGTTTTTCCTGACACCATTTTGCTCGAGGATCCTCCGGGCCATGTTGGCGCGATCGGAGCTAAGTTCCCAGTTCGTGTAATCGGGATTGACATACGGCCGGGCATCGGTGTATCCCTCTATCGTAACCTTGTTGTCGAGTTGGCCGATCTCTTTGCCGACCAGCTTCAAAAGTTTGACCGTGTCCGGTTTCGGCTTTGAGCTTCCGACATCGAAAAAGAGCCCCGAGGAATTCTCGAGGAGTTCTATCCTCAGGCCCTCTTTTGTGACAGTGATCTCTATTTTATCTTTGAATTTTTCCAGGTCTGAATTTCCCTTTATCTCCTCTTCGAGCTTCTTTGCCTCTGCTTTCAATTTCTCGATCTCGATCGAAATGTTTGATGTTGGACTTGGGGCGGAACCCTGTGAGCCCTGAAGGATGTTCCCGCCGCGGCCGCTTTCAAATACCCCGGGGTCCTTGAAGTATGCCGAGACCGCCTGCTTCACATTAGAGCTCTGGCCGACTATCCACAGCACGATGAAAAGGGCCATCATTGCGGTGACAAGATCGGCGTATGCCACTTTCCACGCTCCTCCGTGGTGCCCGGCATGCCCCCTTTTCTTTTTTATGACGATCCTTACCGGAGTTTGATGGTCATCCATTATTGTTTGACCCCCTTCACAAATGTTTCCATCTCCTGGAAGGTTGGCCTGTAATCATTGGGGATCGACCTGCGCGCGAATTCAACGGATACGATGGGATTAAATCCTTTGGCAAGGGATATGATACCCGACTTAATGGCTTCATAGACCTTGGATTCCTCTTCAGCGGCAAGGTCGAGGTTTGTAGCGAGGGGCTGGATAAAACCATATGATAGAAAAATACCGAGAAAGGTACCGACCAGCGCTACGGCGACCTTTTGGCCAATCTCTTCGGGTGGGCCGGTGATCGCCTGCATCGTGATTACGATGCCAAGGACCGCGGCCACGATCCCCAGGCCCGGCATCGAATCACCGATCTTCTGCAGGATCATCCCGGGCTGCGCGCCTTCCTGGTGATGCGTATCGATATCGAGGTCCATAAGGCTTTCTATATCGTGCGGCGCGATCCCTCCCAGAACGATGAGCCGGAATGTGTCCGTCATAAACGAGATGATGTGATGATTCTTAGTTATATTTGGGTATTTGGCGAATATCTTGCTCTGGTCAGGATGTTCGATGTGTGATTCGAGTGCAATAAGCCCGTCCTTGCGGGTGACCTGGAAGATCTCGTACATTAGCTTCAAAAGATCGAGATAGAGCTGGCGGTTTATGCTGCCGCCCTTGAGCGATGCGATCGACTTTGAAATGATCTTCATGAGGAGCTTCTTGGGGGCCGAGATGAGCATGGCGCCGAAGGCGGCACCGCCGATTATGAGAAATTCGACGGGTTGAACGATCACCTTTAAAGGCCCGCCTTCCAGGACGAACCCCCCGAAAACTGATAAAATGACGATAACCGAGCCTATCAGGACAAACATTGTTTTATTCCAGGTCCTTCATACCTTTTTCTCAATGGCACCTTAGGACAGGTATGGTCGTGACACTCCACCCGTCAGTATAGAAATTATCGGTCGCTGAATGAAAAATATTAAGTTGCGATAAGAAAATAATAGCAGGAAGGTCTTATTTCAGCTCGTTAAAAACTATTTTACCGCTGACCATGGTAAATAGGTTCTTCCCCTTGAGGGCATTTCCGTGAAACGGTGTGTTCCTGCCTTTCGATACAAATGAGTTTCGGTCCACGGTCCATTCGATGTCAGGGTCAAAGATAATAATGTCGGCAGGCGCTCCCTCGGCGATTGTTCCTGAATTGATGCCGAGAAGCTTCGCCGGGTTCGCCGTCATCTTCTCGAGGAGTGCTGGCATATCGAGCACGCCTTCACGGACAAGGCCAAGCGACAAAGCGAAAGCGGTCTCGAACCCGGAAATGCCAAATGCGGCAAGATCGAATTCAACGTCTTTCGACGTAATTTCGTGCGGAGCATGGTCCGTGGCAATAATGTCGATTATGCCTTTACGAAGCCCTTCTTTGATGGCCTCCACATCCTTTTTCGAACGCAGAGGGGGGTTAACCTTGGTATTCGTGTCGAAGGCAAGGGTCGCTTCATCGGTCAGGGAAAAATAGTGCGGGCACGTATCACATGTGACCTTTCGAAACATTTTGCGCGCCGCTTCAATGATCTCGACACTGCCGCCAGATGATATATGGGTAATATGGATGGGCGCATTGACATACCGGGCTATCGCGATATCTCTTTGGACCATTAGCTCTTCTGCAATAGCCGGTATTCCTTCGAGCCCGTTCAAAAGGGAAGCTGTTCCTTCATGTATATACCCCCCGGACAGCGTATCGTCTTCACAATGGGAAATGACGGGCAGTTTGAAGATCTTTGCATATTCAAGCGCCTTGCGCATGAGCCCGGCATTGCTGACGGACCTGCCGTCGTCGGATAGCGCGATAATGCCTGCAGAAAACATCTCTCCGATCTCTGCAAGCTCTTCGCCTTTTAAACCCCTGGTTATAGCCCCGCAGGGCAGGACCTTGCATTTACCTTCGGCACGGGCTTTGTCAATAATGAATTCCGTGACGCTTCGGCTGTCGTTCACGGGGTCCGTGTTGGCCATGCATACGACCGTCGTGAACCCTCCCCGTATTGCAGCGCTCGTGCCTGTCAGGATCGTTTCCTTGTATTCAAAACCGGGTTCACGCAGATGGCAGTGTACATCGATAAGGCCTGGGGCGACAATGCGGCCCGCAGCGTTCACGACCTGTACCTTGCCGTCTGTTTTCTTTATCGTATCCGAGATCTCCTGGATGACCGAATCCTCTACGAGGATATCAAAAATACCGTCCCGGGAAGTCTTCGGGTCGATGATGCGTCCGCCCCGTATCAATGTTCTCATGCTTCACCGCCTATCAGGAGGTAAAGGATGGCCATTCTCACTGCAACGCCGTTTTCAACCTGGTCGAGAATGACCGATGAGGGGCCGTCGGCGACCTCGTCCGTTATCTCGATACCCCGGTTCATAGGGCCCGGATGCATGATGATCACGTCATTTGCGGCCATATCGACGTGTCTTTTCGTAAGGCCGTACAAGGTTGAATATTCCTTTGTCGAGGGTATGTATTTTGTACCCCCGCGTTCCTTTTGTATCCTGAGCATCATGATGACATCTGCTTTCCTGACTGCCGTTTTCAGGTCGTATTCAACACGCACGCCGAGTGTTTCGATATAGGGAGGGATCATGGTCGGAGGCCCGCAGCAGATGACCTCATTTCCGAAGTTCTTAAGGGAAAATATGTTGGAACGTGCAACCCTGCTATGGGCTATATCGCCTACTATTACAATACGAAGGCCGTTGATCCTTCCTTTTTTTTCCCGCATCGTGTAGAGGTCGAGAAGGGCCTGGGTGGGATGCTCATGGGAGCCGTCACCACCGTTGATTATTGACGAATCGAGGATACCGGCCAGCATATGCGGCGCTCCGGGCATACTATGGCGGATCACGATCGCATCAGGCCTCATGGATTCAAGGTTTCTGGCCGTGTCCTTCAGGCTTTCGCCTTTCGTTGAGCTGCTTGTGCTTGATGATATGTTTATCGTGTCAGCGCTTAAGCGTTTTGCGGCGATCTCGAACGATGTGCGGGTGCGGGTGCTCGGTTCATAAAAGAGCGTTATGACCGTCTTGCCCCGCAGTGTGGGAACTTTTTTTATCTCTCTCCTGGAAATGTCCTTGAAGGATTCGGCGGTATCAAGAATAAAAAGCATCTCCTCTTTTGAGAGGTCACGGATATCGAGGAGATCTTTTCTTTTCCAGTTCATCAAGTCTTTACGATCACCACTTCTTCTTTGCCGTCTATCTCGCTCATCCTCACGAGGATTTCCTCGTCCTCATTGACCGGGCAGACTATTCCCGCATAGTCGGGATGTATGGGCAGTTCACGTTCGCCCCGGTCAACCAGGACGGCGAGTTGTATCTTTTTTGGCCTTCCCAGGTCCATTATCGCGTCAATGGCCGCCCGGGTGGTTCGCCCCGTATGGAGAACATCGTCGACGAGGATAACGGTCATATTATTGACATCGAAGGGTATCTCGGTCTTCTTTACCTCGGGCCATTTCAGTTTGGATATATCGTCCCGGTACAGAGTTATATCCAGGACCCCAAAGGGCAGCATGGTTCCTTCAACGTTCCTTATTTTGTCCTGGATCCGATTGGCGAGATAGATGCCGCGCGTTCTGATGCCGATCAGGCTCAAGCCTTTCGAGCCTTCGTTCTTCTCCAGTATCTCGTGCGTGATCCGCGTTATCGTGCGCTCCACCGCTTTTTTATCAAGGATGACCTTTTTTTTCATCTAATCGTCAAAATAAATGGCAGTCGATTCACAGTGCTCCATGCAGGCCCCGCATTCGATGCAATCTTGAGGAACCGCAACGATCACAGTACCTTGCTCTACCGCAAACACCTCATAGGGACATACCGAAATACATTCCCCGCATTGCGTGCATGCTGATCGTGAGATATACGGGCGCACTTGCTGATACTACTATAGAAAGTTTTATCGAAAAAAGCAACCCGGAAGATAGGAGGAATGACCACATTTTTTGCTTACTTTATCACCTGGAATTGGCTATATATATGTGTAAGCTCTTTTAAATCATGAATTAAAAGGGGATGGTATCATGAAGAGATGTATCTTGTTGTCTGCCTTTTTATTAGTTTCACTGTTTACGGCGTCAGTGAGTCTCGGCGCCGACGACCTGAAGATAACCAAGGATAAGGATGGGACCACCTGGTCGGTCGGTTCCGACGAGTCGCGTGATAAGAGGCGGGCCGAGGAGGAACGGGATAAGGACCGGGCATGGGATATGCTCCAGAACCAGTCGATAATTTTGGATAAGCGGACTACCAAATAACTATGGAAAAAGGCAGGATCATAATTGTTGAGGATGAAGAAAATATTCTCAACATGCTCACAGAGTTCTTAAGCTCCAACGGTTACGAGGTCGATCCGTTCAACGACAGCCGTAAAGCCCTCTCTGCATTGAAGAATAACGGCTATCACGTGCTGATCACCGATCTCATGATGCCGAAGGTCGATGGGCTTCAGCTCATTAATTTCATTCAGAAAGAATATATTGACACACTCGGTATCGTCATGACGGGCTACGGCAGTATGGAGAGCGCCATAACCGCCATGCGCTGCGGGGCATTCGATTATGTCCTTAAACCGTTCAAGTTCGAAGAGGTCCTCGCCACTATTGATTCTGCGATCTATTATTATAATCTGCTCAAGAGCGACAACATCCCGAAGGGACTTACCCTGAAGGCCAATCTTCTGAGACGGTACTCAGAGAGTAAGATGGTCCGGGAGAATACGATCCTGAGGTCCGTATTAAAGGACAAGTATAGATTCGAGAATATCATCGGCATCAGCTTTCCGATGCAGAAAGTCTTCGAAATGATAGAACGGGTCGCGGATACCAACGCCACCGTGCTTATCACCGGTGAGAGCGGTGTGGGAAAGGAACTTGTTGCACGGGCCATCCATTATAATTCTTCCAAGCGGGATAATCCCCTGGTCGTCGTTAACTGTGCCGCCATTCCCGAAACGCTTCTCGAAAGTGAGCTTTTCGGCTATGAAAAAGGCGCGTTCACCGGGGCTGTGACATCCCGGATGGGAAGATTTGAACTCGCGGCCGGAGGGTCTATCTTTTTGGATGAGATCGGCGACATGAGCTTCAACCTCCAGGTCAAGCTCTTAAGGGTATTGCAGGAGAAATCTTTCGAACGTATCGGCGGGGGAAAGACCATAAAGGTGGATATCCGGATAATCGCCGCCACGAACCGTAAGCTTGAGGAGCTCGTTAAGGAGGGAAAGTTCCGGGACGACCTGTATTATCGGCTCAATGTCGTACCGATCGAGATCCCTCCATTGCGGGACCGGCGGCAGGATGTTCCGCTTCTCATAAATTATTTCCTTGAGCAGTCAAACAGGATCAATTCTGCCCTCATAGAAGGTTTTTCGGAAGAGGCGATGAAAGCGCTTATGGAATACAGTTTCCCCGGAAATGTCCGGGAACTGCAGAATATCATCGAACGGATGGTGGTTCTGAAAAGAAGCGGCCATATCGATATAGAAGACCTTCCCGAGAAATATTACAGCAATGAAAGGGAGGAGACGGCGTCCCGGCCCGATGCCGATATTGATATCGACAGAGGATACGATACGCTGGTTTCCGAATTTGAAAAAACGCTCATCATGAAAGCCCTGAATGAAACTCAAGGCGTGAAAAGCAGGGCG
>CAIQJW010000006.1 GCA_903872255.1 uncultured delta proteobacterium
GAGATTGTTCGCAAAGCCCTGATAGTCAATGCAAACCGTTGATTATCAGGGCTTCACCTATTGCAGGCATTGTCAGATTATTCTCCAGGATGATGAATTATGTTCATTATGACGGGCATAAAATAGGCATAAAATCGGAGACTATACAGTCTGAAGATCAATATTGCTTAGCACCTACGAAGCAAGTATTAGGCACAAAATCAAAGGTTGCCGATTACCACACGAAAGAGAGTAGGCGAGTATCTATCGCACGGGCAATCATAACCGGAACGTGAGTACGAACCTCGTTCCATCCTCCCGTTCTATCCGGAGGGACCCTTCAAGCTGTTCTACAAGTATATGAACAAGCTGCAGCCCGAACCCTGTTGCCGTTTCGATGTTAACCGATTCCGGGATGCCGATGCCGTTATCCTCTACGATGAGCTTTGCATGGTTGTCCTTCATTGAAAAGAAAACCAGTATCCTGCCGCCGCCCATGCCGGTGAAAGCGTATTTCATTGTGTTCGTGATAAGCTCGTTGATGATAATGCCGACGGGGGAGAGGATCTTGGCGTCGAGGGCGATGTCGTCTACACGTGTCTCTACGTCCACCCTTTCCCGGTTGGGGAAATTGGCCACGATCTCATAGACCAGGGCGGCGAGATATTCCCTTGCCGATATGGCCCTGAAATCGTTAGAGCGGTAGAGCTTCTCATACAGGACCATCATGCTCCGCACACGGTTCTCTGTATCATGAAAGGCAGAGACGGCCGACGGGTCTTTCAGCGTGTCCGACTGGAGGGAGAGGAGACTCATGATGACGTTCATGTTGTTCTTTATCCTGTGGTGCACTTCTTTCAGGAGGAGTTCCTTTTCGGTGAGGAGGCGCTTGATCTGCTCCTCGGTTAGCTTGCGCTCGGTGATGTCTACGATCTGAGAGACAAAATATTGAGGGTGGCCCTCGTCACCCCGGACGAGAGAGACGCTCAAAAGGACCCAGATCAGGTTGCCCCCCTTGCCGAAATAGCGTTTTTCCATCCGGTAGGTGTCGATCTCGCCTTCCAGCATTTGGCGAACATACGCCAGGTCCTCCTCGAGATCATCGGGGTGAGTGATTTCCTGAAAGGATAAGCGGGGCATTTCCTCTGCGGTATAACCCAACAGATTGCACAGGGCCTTGTTCGTTTTGATGAAAGCCCCCCCGGTTGAGACGAGAGCGACACCGATCGGGGCAAATTCGAATGCGCTTGAGAAACGCGCCTCGCTTTCCCGCAATGTGGCTTCCGCGTTGATCCGGTCTGTGACCTCGGACAGCGTGAAGACGAGTCCGGTGACCTTGCCTGAATCCAGTATGGGCATCAGGCTCCAGTCCCAATAGGTCACGCCGCGTTCCGGCTGGTCCGGGAATACGAAGGGTTTTGCGGCAACGAAATAGGATTCACCTGTATCGACGACCCGCTGGAAGATAGCCTTGTTCTCTTCGTGAGGATAGAGTTCAAAGTGATTCTTTCCGGGGAAGGAGGAGGGATCGAATCCGCATGTTTCGGCATAGGCACGATTGACCCAGATAAAATTGAATCGGGGGTCGAGAAATACCGCCATCATGTGCGTATGGTCCAGGATGCCTGACAGTAGTTGATTTGATTCCGAAAGCTTGTCCTCTATGAGCTTGCGGTCGGTGATGTCGCGAACAATAGCCCATAACTCTGAAGGGTGACCTTCGTCGTCTTTAACGAGAAAGGTTCGCAGCTCAACGGGGAAGACGGTGCCGTCTTTGCGGATGTATTCCTTTTCATACACATCGGAAAAACCACGCACCATTATCTGATCATTGATAATGTTCGACTCGAAGGAGTGCCATTTCTCAGGCGTCAGATCCTGATAGGTCAGTCCCGACAACTCCTCCATCGAATAACCAAGCATATCCATGAAAGACTGATTCACCTCAGCAATGTTTCCGGTCATGTCAACGAACACCAATGCGTCCGTCATGGTCTCGTGCAGCCGCCGATATTTCGTTTCGCTGGCTTTCGCCCTCTCTTGGGCCTCTTTGCGCTCGGTGATGTCGAAATAGGTGATCACAACGCCGTGCCCCTCTATCGGCAGCGGCGCGGCAGTAACACTGAGCCACGTGACCGCTTCGTCGGGCTTGACAATGCCCATTTCCACATTTACTACCGTCCGCCTTTCCCTCAGCGCCCGGACGCTGGCGTATTCATCGGGCGGCATCAAAGTACCATCCGGGCGGATGATACGCCACTCGGGACTGTCAATACTACGCCGGGCATGGTATTCTTGTGACAGGCCGAGCAGGTTTCGAGCCATCAGGTTACTTTCCAGTATCTTGCCTGTCTCGTCTGACACGGTAATGCCCAGCGGGAAGCCATCGAACATGGTTTTGTACTTGGTCAGGGTCACCTGCAACATGTTCTCGGTCCGCTTGCGTTCGGTGATGTCCCTGAAATACCAGACCCTGCCGTAGTATTCCCCGTTTGCCCCGAGCATGGGCGCCGAGTACCGGTCCAGGGTGATGTCGCCTATCAGGCTGATTTCGTCCCGGCTGATTTCGTCCCGATGCTCGTACAGGTACCGGACCTTTACGAGAAACTCGTCCGGCCGGACCAGTCGGTGCAGGACCGACCGGAGAACCTCTTCGTCGGAGCCCGATTCAAGGGCCTTGCCGGGGATGCCCCATATATCGACGAATCGTCGATTGAACGAAACGGTCCTTCCGTTTTCGTCCACAACGAGAATACCGTCCAGGGAATTTTCCTGCTGCGTCCGGAGGACGGCGTTCGCAAATTCCAGTTTGCCCTCCACCTGCTTTCGGTCGGTGATGTCAGTATGTGCGGACACCATAACTCTCCCGAATTCCGGATGATCAAATAAGGAGACATGTATATAACACCACAAATATGTTCCATCTTTCTTTATGTTTTTGATCTCTCCATGCCATTCTCCGGTTGCCAGGAGTAAATCTACAATAGACACTCTGGTTTCAGTCGGTGTTTTGTCGGTGGGTGCGTTCACCTTATCGACATGCATCCCGATTATTTCGCCGGGGCTATAGCCGAACATTTTCTCGAATTTCGTATTTGTCCATTTGATAATGTTGTCATCCACTCCAATGAGGAAGATACCCTCAGTCACGGTCTCGGTGACGGCCGCTTGCAACTTTTCGATATCCTCCCTTTGCTTGCGGCCGGTTATATCAATGCAGGTCCCAGCCATGCAAACCGGTCGGCCGTGGGTGTCGTAGACGCCCCGCCCCAGGGCGCTGATCCAGCGCACCTGTCCGTCAGGGCGGACGATGCGGTATTCGCTTGACAGGAACACGTGGTCCTTCAACGCCCGCTCGATCTGAAACTCGGCATTCGCCCAGTCTTCAGGATGCACAATATTCCGCCAGGCCTCAAATGAAGCGGGGGCCTTATCCTTGTCCAGCCCAAAAAGTTCGAACATCTGCGGTGTCCACTCAACGGAACCGCCTGCAATATCCCAATCCCACATTCCCACACCGGAGGATCGCTGGGCCAATTCGAGGCGCTCGTTTGTCTTGGACAGGGACTGCTCGTTCTCCTTGATTTCCTGTTTGGCTTTATGGAGCTTGAATGCCATCTTGATGGAGGCGTCAAGGACGGTCTCTCCGGAGTCCTTCACGACGTAGCCGTAGGAGGTTATCTTTTCTGTCTTTTCCACTATATCGGGTTGGGTGTAGCTGGAGAGGAAGAGGACGGGGATGTCCCTTTCCTTAAGGATGACCTCGGCGCACTCGGTGCCGTCCATCTTCCCTGTTCCCAGGTTGATGTCCATGAGGATGAGGGCGATATCGGGGGTAGTGCGTACCTTTTCTATGGCCTTCTCGCCGGAGTGGGCGGTGATCACCCCGTACCCGTGCTTCTCCAGGGCCTTCTTCTGGGCCATGGCGATGAGGGCCTCGTCCTCGACGAGGAGAATGATCTTCTTATCTGACATGAATCAGTGCCTCCAGCACTACCCATAAACATCTGACGACAGGGTTATATCTCGATGGTAGTATTGCAGAATAATTCTTTTGGGTAAACATTATTTATTGCCGTGAGAAATGCTGCATGTCGATGGGGTATGGACAGAACAATATTTCAGGAAGTTATCGGTGACCTCTCTTTTACTCAAGTACAATACCCCACGTCCTGCGGCAGCTGCGTCGTTGACAACGCTGATTACTTTTTACTGTCTTGACCTGAATGCTTTCGCTGGGGACTCCGTTATGTCGGTGAGGAGATGCCTTCGGACGAAAACCAATTCCAGAACAGACACTAAAAAATTTTGGGGAAGTCGTTTTTGTATGAGCGGTTGACGTAAACAGGGGGTGGGGAATCCCGTGGGAAAATCGGGTGGTCATGGGGGTCTCAGGGAAAAAGAATGCTTTTTTCTTACGGCTCGCCCAGACGCATGAACGCCGCCAAGGAGAAGGGATTGGTTGTGCCGTATCTCTTCTTGACCTCTGATAGCTCCCTCAGCATTGCCTGCCTCAGTGCCTCCGGTCTCCTCATCTTCTTTACGAGGACGTTGGTGTAGAAGTTCACCATGAGTTCCTTTGTCTCCCTGTCCGGGACGCTCCACGGGGACATGACAAGACCTTTCGTTCCCTGCACCCCTATTGTATCTAGCCTGTCACCAATTATTTATAATTATCACAGGGCGGGGTGACAGCAGGGTGTCATCGAACAAAACAATATCAGTTTGTCTTGGTAAAATATAAAGCATCAGTATGGTAATTGTATGACAAATACACCAAAATGGAAGCATACATTTCGCTGAAGAGGCTGGCTCTGGTTTCCGTATTATTTCGACTTAGTGCTTACCAGGTGCTTACCCAATATTGTTCACTTTGAAACAAGCTTACCGGGTAGCATACGTAAGTACCTTAAATTATTAATGCCTGGGACGAGAATCGAACTCGTACACTCATACGAGCGAGGGATTTTAAGTCCCTTGCGTCTACCTATTCCGCCACCCAGGCACCCATTCTTTATAATAGGAAAAGGTTGGCTTGTCAAACTTAAAAGACCGCTTTATTGACAGGGCGGGGTTTTTCCCATATTCTGTCCGGGTATGGTTAATAACAATGCAATAAACGTGCTTTTAATAGTGCTCGCGTACCTTATCGGGTCGATACCTGTGGGTGTTATCCTGGGGAAAATGAAGGGCATTGACCCGAGAAAAACGGGGAGCGGGAATATAGGTGCTACGAATGTCATGCGGGCGGGGGGAAAGGCGCTGGGTATTATTACACTTCTCGGGGATGCGGCGAAGGGTTTTATCCCGGTCATTCTTGCAAGGGTGCTCGGTTTTGATGTATTGATCATCGCGATCGTCGGCCTGGCGGCCTTTCTGGGGCACATCTTTCCGGTTTTTCTGCGGTTCAAGGGAGGGAAGGGCGTTGCAACCGCTCTCGGGGTGTACATCGCTATAGGACCGCTCGTCATACTCGGTGCTTTTATCGTGTTCGTTATTGTGTTTATTATCTGGCGCTATGTATCGCTGGCGTCCATAGTGGGGGCTATAGTGATCCCGATAGGGCTTTATTTAGCAAAGGCGCCATTAGGATTTGTGGTGATGGCAGGCCTGATCGGGATCATCGTCATAATCCGCCACAAAGAGAATATTTCCCGCCTCATCAAAGGCACGGAGAATAAGCTGTCATTCAAGAAGGCCTGATGGTCAAAGTGTCCAACCATTTTTTGTTACTGCATTAAAGAAAAAACAAAACCTTGGATCCCGAACACCCAGAGGGTACCCGGCGCCGGGATGACGGGGATGCGAGTTCTATCCTGGGCAGGGGCCATTTTTATTTTTCTTTGTTAATGAAGCAGGAAGGGTCTTCGTTTAGGTAATCCCCGGTCAAAGCCATGGCGCGTCCCCTGCAGCCTCCGCAGATCTTGTTGTATTTACAGTCGCCGCAGCGGCCTTTAAGCGTGTGTTCGCGGTTCCTCAGGCTGACGAAAACCTCGCTTTCCCGCCATATCGAATCGAAGGAATGCTCCCGTACATTGCCGGCATTGACCTCGACAAAAGGGCAGGGCCAGACATCGCCGTTTGCCTTTATGTACACGAAGCCTCTGCCTGCAGCGCAGCCGTGGAACGTTTTCTCCGCCATTTTCATCCATATGCCGTCTGTTTTGCCGCTCTGTTCCATCAGGAACGGCCAGTACTGGGGGCCGGCAACCGGTTCGACTATTGTGGACACGTCCTTCTGCTTGTCTTTGAGGAAATTGAGGAGCCTTTCGTTCTCCGTTATATCAAGGGTGGCGCTCTCTATGTTGCTTCCCCTTCCCACGGGGACGAGCTGGTACATGAGCATGATGCCGGAGCCTTTTTTGTCGGCCAACTCGATAAGGTCCGTCAGGGTGTCGAAATTGTACTCCATGGCCGTGACATTGATCTGGAGGAGGATGCCCGCCTTTGTGATGGCCTTCATTCCCCTCATCGCCAGGTCGAATGCGTTGGGGTTTGCCCTGATCCTGTTGTGTATCTCGGGGACGGAGGAGTCAAGGCTGACCGCGGCGCCGACGACCCCGGCGCCTGCAAGCCTTTCCGCCATGGCGTCATCGATCAGTGTCGCGTTCGTGGCGATGACGTTTGCGAAACCCGCCTTGCGTGAATGGGCGAACAGTTCAAAGATATCGGGACGGACGAGCGGTTCGCCGCCGGTATAAACAAGCATCCTGAACTCGTCGGCAAGGGCGAGCTCGTCGATGAAACGTTTTGCCTCATCGGTGGTGAGCTCATCCGGCGCAGGCTTGCCGGATGTCGCGTGGCAGTGGATACACCGCAGGTTGCAGGCGCCCGTGACCTCCCACGCGGGGTGGGCCGGGAACCCGATGCAGCCCATGCCGTACGCGCCGGCCGCGACGGGAAGCGACTTCATGCTGTGCCTGAAAAGCCAGGTGCCGAAATGGTCCCACTTCACGAGATGCTTGAAATACAGGACGCTGCCGAGCTGTTTCGTCACGAGGCTGGGAGGCCAGAATATCCGTCTGAGCGGTATAGGGCACTTACCGAAAAGACCCATCATGGCCTCATGAAATAAAGGGCAAGGATATAGGCGAGAGCACTTCCGAGGTTTGTGACTATGGTCAGCGCGCACATGGTTTCGAGCAATTTCTTGTTCGTGTATTTTTTTGCGCCCATCATAAAACACAGCCAGAGGCAGACGGCTGCTACCGGAGCGTAGCAGACGAGTGCTGACATCGGCAGGCCCTGAGTTACGGAGACGACGTAGCCGGCGATGCCGATAAGGTGCATAAGAATATAAAGGACCGCCGACTTTTCCTTTCCGAAACGCACCACGAGATTGCTCTTTCGCGCGATGACGTCTGCGCGGTGATCGGGAAATTCGTTGATCAGGATAATATTAAATACCGTGCATGCTATCGGGATGGACATGAAATTGATGACGCTATGGATCCTGCCTGTCTGCAGGTAGTACGCCACGGCCACCGGAAGCCAGCCATAGCAGAACCCGATGAGTATCTCGCCAACACCCCGCGTTACCCACCGGATCGGCATCATCGAGTAGAAGAAGCCCGACAGGATACCTATGACGCCGAGCGGTATCGTGAGGGGGCCGGTATCGTATTTGAACTGGATGATGAGCCCCGTGATGACGGTGAGGCCGAGGGCGACATAGCTTGCAATGTGCGCGTGATGCCGGGGAAGGAGGTTCTTGATAATGACCTGGGTCCCGCCGGAAAAGGCGTTTCTGTCCATCGAGGCCGAAAGCTTGTCTTCCATGACATCGCTGTATTCCCCGCCATAATAGGTCGCAAGCATGATCAGGATCACGGCAAGCGTCCCCAGAAGGAAAAGCGGGAGATTGAAAACATTATCGAATCTCCAGGCGAGGAGCGTCCCGAGAAAGAAAGGGAAAACCCCGACAGTGTGAAAAGGGGGCCTCGACAACGTCACCCACGCCTTCACTGTCCCCGTAAACGATGTTCTTTCCATAGTGCTTTCCATAAACGAGCAAAGAACTTAACATAGCACAACAGAGAGTTTCAAGTTTCAGGCCCGCTCCCGCGGGCGGTTTCAGGTTTCAAGCAAAAACAAAACCTTAGATCCCGGATCAAGAGACCGTGTCGCAATTCCCCTAACCCCGGCTTTAAGGAGGCTGTGTCGAAAACATTTTCCTCCGGAAACGTGCAAAGCACCGGAATAAACCACCCCCGTCATTCCCGCGAAAGCGGGAATCTAAGGTTTTTCTTTTTGAGCCCTTTGAAAACATTAAAACCAGAAAAAATAATAAAAACAAAACCTTGGATTCCGGATCAAGTCCGGAATGACGGCGGGGGTTTTATGCCGGCAGGTATAATATAACCGCTTCGGATGGTGGGCGAGGAATTGCGACACAGTCTCCAAGCCCGGGATAACGGCGGTGGGGGGGGTCTGGATGACGGTCATGGATAATATATAACGGCGGTGGGGGAGCTGGGACGACGGCGGGGGTTTTATGCCGGCAGGCATAGCATACCAGTTCTGGATGGCGGGTGGGGACTGCGACACAGTCTCTCAAGCGCCGGGATGACGGTCTCTGGATTATTTTGCGTTTGTTTGGAACTTGAAACCTGAAACTTGAAACGGCCCTCCTGGCCTAGAGGTAGAGAGGCACGAGGCGGCGGTTCTTGATGTCGGCGAGGCCTTTGTCGGTTATGCGCAGGAAGGGGAGTCCGGAGAACGGGATGGTTTGCAGGGTTAGGAACGGCCGCTCGAGCGTCACGCCGATCTTGCGGATGCTCAGCACCATTTCCTGTGTTTTGTCGGCTATCTCGTCAATGCTTCCGAGGGGCATGGTCCCGAAAACAGGCATCGGGAATTCAAAGATAACCGTGCCGTTCTTGATTATGACGGTGCCTCCCTGAAGGTCAATGAGCCGGTTGACCGCTTTTGCCATATCGTCTTCAGAGCTTCCCATGGTGAGAATGTTGCCTGTATCCCAGATTAGTGTTGTTGCAAATGCGCCTTGCTTTATACCCGTACCGGTAATAAAACCTTTTCCTTTGATCGAGCTGTCATAGCGGTTTATTACGGAAACGGGGATTATGTCGGCTGAAAGGTCTTTCTCGAGGTATCCATTCCTGACGGAGGGTTTCCAGGTAATTTCCCGGGTTATTGTCTGGTTGATGATCTTGATGACGCGTACAAGGCCCGGGTCGCTCCCGGATGCAACCTTAAGATCATCGGGGCCTATCTTCTGCGCCTTGATCGAGTTTAGCGCAGCATCGGGATAATGATGAGGCTTGACGTCTTCGAGGTATTGTCCCTTATCGAGCACCATCTTACCCCCTGCCATTACCCGCTTGATAGAAACATCCTCGATACTATCGAGGAACAGGATATCGGCATGGCGCAGCGGGGCGATCGCCCCGAGATACCGTAAGCCGTAGTAATCAGCTGGATTTATCGTTGCCATTTTTATTGCGTCTATGGGCCTGAAACCGTGTGATATCGCCGTCCGGACTATGGAATCGAGATAGCCCTCCTCTTTCAGCATAACGGCATCGAAGACATCGGATGTCAGGATCAGCCGCCGCGTATCGATATCCATATCTTTCAGGCCGGAAAGTTCGGGAAGTTCCTTGCGCACGAACCCCTGCCTGATCATGATATAGAGCCCGAGCCGGAGCTTCTCGAGGACCTCGTCTATAGTAATTGATTCATGGCATGACGTGATGCCGGTAAGTGCATATTCGATGAGCCTTTTGCCGTGAGCCCCGGCGGCGTGCCCGTCCAGTTTCTTGTTGAGGCCTAAGGCGGCCGCGGCCTGTTTCAGGATACGGGGGTCCCCTTCGACGATGCGGGTCCAGTAAGCCTCGCCTATTGCAACAACGTCGTCGCGCCTCAAGAATTTCTTGAATTCACCGAGCGTCAGGCCCATCGATCCTTCCATCATGGGAAAGGGCGGGGTGAGCGGGGGGGCAAGAAAGAAGCAGCGCAAAGGATAACCCCGTGTGCTTTCGGTAAATGAAGCGACGCCTTCCATCCCGCATGCGCACGCAACGGCGCTCGTTTCGGTCACAACGGTCGTCGTGCCCCCGCGGAGGGCATACGGTACAAATGAATAGAAGGGATAAAGGCTGTCGATATGAGTATGTGCATCGATGAAGCCGGGGCAGAGGTATGCCCCTTCGGCATCGATCACCTGAAAAGCGTCGTATTCCAGGGCCTTGCCATTGTCCTCGACGGACGCTATGAAGCCGTCTTTGATAACGACAGCCGATGCGTCTTCGATCCTGTTCGTGAAGACATTTATGATCTTGCCATTGATAATGACGCTGTCGGGGCGTATCTTGCCCTTTACGACATCGAGGAGTGTACGTATTGTTCCGGCATTCATTCTGGCTATTTCATACCCGTCAAAGCACTTTTATTTTACTTGAAAAAGCCGTCCGGTGCAAAGTATTGTTTTTATCCATTGCGAAAAATACAGGGGATCATCCGGTGAACCGGCACAGGTGGATACTTTTTCTCATTCTTTCGGCGCAATACCTCGTTGTCTACTTCCATCGCGTGTCCCCTGCCGTCATCGCTGAGGACCTTGTGTCGAGCTTTAATATATCGGCGACCGCTCTCGGGGTTCTTGCATCCGCTTATTTCTATCCGTATGCATTGATGCAGCTCCCCGTAGGCATCCTGTCGGATTCCTGGGGCCCGAAAAAAACGATCGTGCTTTTCAGCCTTATCGCCGCACTGGGCGCGATCGGGTTCGGGCTCGCGCCGTATTTCGGTCTTGCCGTTGCGGCCCGTGCCTTTGTCGGTCTCGGCCTGGCGGCTGTCTTCGTATCGTCCATGAGAATATTCGGTCTGTGGTTCCGCGGAGCGCAGCTTGCGAGGGTCGCAGGGGCATTGATGGCCGTTGGCGGGATCGGATGGTTTTCGGCAACAACACCGCTCGCCATGCTGTCAGGTTTAGTGGGATGGAGGATGGCGATCATAATGGTGGGATGCGCCTCGATCGTGATCATCTTTTTCATCTGGAGATTTGTCGAGGATTCGCCCGAGAGCAAGGGCCTGCCGCCGATCGTAGAGGACTGCGAAGTCATTTTCTCCGGAAAGCGCAATATTCCCGGCGATCTGAAGATCATCCTCAGGAACAAGTATTTTTGGAGCATAGCGGTCTGGTTCATAATGAGGGGAGGGGCCCTGTTCGGTTTCTTCGGCCTGTGGGCAGGCCCGTACCTCAAGGATGTCTACGGCCTCAGCAAGAGCGAGGCCGGCGGCATTCTCTCGATGATCGCCGTGGCAATGATATTTGTCAGTCCCGTTATAGGGCACCTGTCCGACAAAACTTTGCGAAGCCGCAAGAAGATCCTGGTATGGTCCTCGCTTCTTAATGTCTTGTGCTTTGCATCTGCCCTCTATTTCTTTGACCGGCTTGGCATAATTTCGCTATATGTACTTTTTTTCCTGATGGGCATTACGATCAGTTCGGTCGGAACCGTTGCAATAGTTACCGCGAAAGAGCTTTTCCCGGACGAGATCGCCGGGACATCGATGGGGATGATCAACCTCTTCCCTTTTATCGGGGCGATCATATTTCAGCCATTAATGGGGTATGTGCTCGACCGGGCAGGCATGAGTCAGGGGGCTTACCCTCCCTTCGCGTATCGCGAGATGCTCTGGATCTACTTTATCACCAGTATCATAGCATTCTTAAGCATCCTGAAATGCAAGGAGACCTTCCGTGCGTAGAAATGCCTTTAAAGGCATTAAGCTAATTTCTTGCCAAGAGAGGGGCTTTTGGGCTACATTGAATCGAATATCCGAAACATGAGATACTAAGGAATGATCAAAAAGACGCTACAGGACCTCAAAGATCTGGTTGCCGTTGCGAACGCAGACCGGGCACCGGATATAATCATAGAAGGCGGTTCGATCCTTGATGTGTTCACGGGCGAGGTCTATCCTGGAGACGTATGGATATGCGGCAACTGGATCGCTTACGTAGGCAGGGCAAAGGCCAAACGAGGGGGGAACACCCGCTTCGTCGATGCGAAAGGCCTTGTCGCGCTTCCCGGGTATATTGACGCGCACGGCCATGCCGACCTCTTTTACAATCCTGCATCATTTTCCGATATTGCCGTTACGAAAGGCACAACGACCGTCTTTTCGGATAGCCACGATCTCATCAACTCCGTCGGCCCGAAAGGTTTCCGGGAGATCTTGCGGCAGGCCCCTGATTTCAACGTAAAGTATCTCTGGGGGGTACCGGCCACCTATCCTCCATACCCCGAGATCGAAGGCGGGGATATTCTTTCACTGTATGATGTCTGGAGCCTTCTGTCCGATCATCCCGAATGCGTATCTTTGAGCGAGGTTTCCCCGTATCTCAGGATAACGAAGAACGAAGATGACATATTGCAGAGAATTCTCTTTGCGCGCGCAATGGGAAAAAATGTCGAGGGCCATACCCTGGGGGCATCGTACGACCGGCTTAATGCCCTTGCCGCCGCGGGGATAACGTCCTGTCACGAGTCTATCC
>CAIQJW010000007.1 GCA_903872255.1 uncultured delta proteobacterium
CTCGTTCTCGGCCCCGAAAAAAGCCTCAACAGGAAGATACGCGAGGCCATCCTGGCCTATAAGCTTGAAAATTACCTGGATAAGAGCGAAATACTCAATCTTTATCTCAACAACATTTATATGGGACACGGCGTTTACGGTGTAGAGGCCGCTTCCCAGGTATATTTCGGGAAACATGTCGGGAATATAACACCGGCAGAGGCCGCCCTGCTTGCGGGGATAGTCCAGGCGCCGTCCCGCTATACGCCGAAAAGGCACCCGGGAAATGCACGGATCCGGCAGGAATACGTCATTGAACAGATGTTCCAGAAGAAGTTCATCAATGAGAAGGTAAAGCAGCAGATACTCAAGGAAAAAGTGGCCATCAGGGAAGATGACGGGGTTTTTCAGGACAGCTATTACAAAGATCATATCTTTCGGTACATCGAAGCGAAATATGGCAAGGGCATCTTTTCCCAAAAGGCCTTTAAGATATACGCCGCTGTTGACAAGCAGATGCAGAGAGCGGCCGAGGATGCAATAGTCAGGGGCCTTAACCAATATGAACAGAGAAATGGTGAATTTACGGTCCTTTACAATATACCCCATAGAAAATGGGACGATTTCAAGCGATCTGAAGAACGCGACCTTAAACTCTTTCCCGCCGCCAATGGAAAAACCTTCAAGATCCTCATATCTGAACGTGTAAAAGAGGGTTACGCCATATTTGTCGGTGACCGGAAGGGGATCCTGAAAATGGACGCCTACCCCTTTAAACCGGGCGATGTGGTAAAGGGTCTATGTACAGGGGAAGACCAGAAGAAGAAATTGCTTTTGTTCAGTCCGACCCGCTCATTGAAAGTTGAAGGGTCGCTCGTCAGCATTGATGTGAATACGGGGTACGTTTATGCCCTCGTTGGCGGAAGGGATTTCGAAAAGAGCCCGTATAACAGGGCTACAACAGCTAAAGTGCAGGCCGGCAGCGCCTTTAAGCCGTTCATTTACGTGACCGCCCTTAAGAAAGGCTATACCCCTGATTCCATGCTGCACGATGATGCAAAGTCCTATGGGGGATGGACTCCCAGGAATTATGACGGCCGATATTCGGGGGAGATCTCGATGAGGGACGCGGTGGCCTATTCAAAAAATGCAGCCACGGTCAGACTCCTCGAGGAAATAGGGGTATCTTCGGTAAAAGAGACGGTCAAAGATCTGGGGATAGACGCCGACGTTCCCAATAATCTTTCCATTGCGCTAGGGTCATCGAACATTACATTGCTGGAACTCGTAAAGGGGTTTGCCGTATTTGCTAACGGCGGCAGCCGGATCAAGCCCATTTTTGTCCGCAGGGTTGTTGAGATGAACGGAAAGGTCCTTGAAGATGCCGTAATTCAAAAGGAAAGGGCCCTGCCGGAAGACGTTGCCGCGTCCATGAATATCCTGCTGAAGGGCCCCGTTCAGTATGGTACCGCAAAAGGCGCATCCGCGCTTGGTTACCCTATTGCAGGGAAAACCGGGACAACGAGCAATTATTATGATGCTTTATTTGTCGGTTATTCCCCCCATATCGCAACGGGGGTCTGGGTAGGTTTTGATGCACGGACATCGCTTGGAAAGGGTGAAAGCGGTGGGCGTGTCTGCCTTCCCATATGGATGAATTACATGGGTTCAGCATTACGGCGCTTCCCGCCCGACGATTTTGCGGCGGCGTACTCGACCCCGGCTCCGGTTCCAGCTGCAGCGGAATCATCGCCGCCGCCGCAGCGTCCCGTGATGGGCGATACAGATGCACGTAATAATCCTTATTGACATAAGGACCTGGCATAAAATAGATTACCGCGTAAAGGAGTGACCATGAAAAGGGAAAGGTTAATAATCGTTTTTGCCGCATGTTTCATACTGTTTGTACTGTCATCATGGGCTTTTGCCCAGATCAAGGCACCCGAGCAGCCGAAGGCTGCGGACAAAGACCAAACCTGGAAGATATATCTCGAATCTCAGGGCAAAAAGTATTACTTCAGTCCTGCCAGCCTGCAAATACTGGATAACCGGAAAGTTAGGGTCTGGGAAAAGATAGCGGAGAGGACTAAGGACGGTGAGGATGACGTCCTGAAGAGCCTCATTGAACTTGATTGTTCCACAAGCAAATACCGTGTTGTCGCTTCAAAGGAAGTCGATCGGGCAACGGGCGCGGATAAACCGGAGATGTTATCCGAAAACGAACCCTGGCAGTATTTCAGTCTCGAATCGATCCTCGGCGTGCTCTATGATAACGTCTGCTACCAGGGAGGGAAAAAAATAATGGACACTTCCAAACCGGCCAAACCGAAGAAGGAAGAAAAGAAGAAGGAAGATCAAAAATAGCACAGGTGTCGGTTTTTGGGTTATGGGATTCCCGGTCTTGCCTATAACCCATTACCCAATACCTATTTACTTGTCATTTCCCTATACAAAACTGGCTGAATATCGTGTTCAGGATGTCCTCGGAACAGGTTTCACCGGTGATCTCTCCCAGATGGTGAAGCGCTTCGTGAAGTTCGAAGGCCAATAGTTCCGCATGATATTCGTCGTTTTCCAGACCGTTTATAACGGTGCCGATATTGTGCGAGACCTTTTTGAGTATGTCCCTGTGACGGATCGTCGTAATGAGAAGGGAATTTTTACGCCCTGCTTTCAACAGATTTGAAAATATTAAGGATTTGGCTTCATCCAAACCAAGTCCCGTCTTAGCTGACATTTCAATATATGATGTAATCTTTAATGATGTTAATATGTTTAAATCAATATGTCGTGTCAAATCTGATTTATTTATAATAACTATAGATTTATATTGACTAATGACATCATATACATGCTGGTCTTCGGCAGAAAACGGCTGTGAGCCGTCGAGGACCCACACGATAAGGTCCGCCTCAGATGCCTTTTCCTTTACCCTACGAACCCCTTCCTCTTCGACGATATTTTCCGGGGTGCGTATCCCCGCGCTATCTATGAGATGCACCTTCATTCCTTTGATGTAAAGGGTCTCCTCGATCAGATCGCGGGTTGTTCCCGGCAGATCGGTGACGATCGCCCGTTCCTTTAATGCGAGGGCATTGAGAATACTCGATTTTCCGACGTTTGTCCTGCCTGCTATCAATACCTCAAATCCGCTTTTCAGGCCTTTGCCTTCGTAGTATGAAGAAACAAGGTCATCTATGTCCTTCCTTGCCTTCTTGAGCAATGCCAGGTGGCCTGAGAAATCTATATCGATGTCTTCATCGGGAAAATCGATCGATGCCTCGAAGGCGGCCAGGGCGTTTTTCAGGACATCCCGGAAAGTATTGACCTTCTTTGAAAGGCGGCCTTTCAGGTAATTGACTGCGTATTTCAATTCCTCGTCGGTTTCACTCTTGATGACGTCAAGGACCGATTCAGCCTGGACAAGGTCGATCCGACCGTTCAGAAATGCCCTTTTTGTAAATTCACCGGGATCCGCGAGGCGGGCTCCCTGGCTCAATATGGCCTTGATTATCGAGGATTGAGCTGCAAACCCTCCATGCGAATGGACCTCTGCAACATCTTCACGCGTGTACGTTCCGGGCGCCTTCATAAAAACGGCGAGGACCTCATCGATGTCCGCGCCGTTTCCCGGGTCAAATATATAACCAAGGCGCAACGTGCCGCCTGGCAATTTTGTCGTTTTCTTTTTTGGACGGAAGATCTTTTCGAGGATAGTACGCGAATCCGGACCGCTGATGCGTATTATACTGATCCCGCCTTCACCTGGTGGTGTAGAAACAGCACATATGGTATCAACGGTTTCCGCGGCTATTTCCACGGAAGCCTCCACGCTGGCTGCGGGGATTGCCCTGATCCGCACCGTATGGTTTGCCGGTAGGGGTAATGATGACCTTCTTAATGTGCCCTTCACCTTCGCTTTTCGTTGTAACTCCCTTATTATGTTTGAAGAGAGTATGTATGATACGGCGCTCGTAAGGGTTCAAAGGATCGGTTTTAATCATTCTTCCAGTCCTTTTTGCCTTATCTGCCAATCTCTTAGCCATAATTGTTAAAGCTGTTTTTCTTCTTTCTCTATAACCATTTATATCTATTAATAATTTTAGATTATGCTTAAATTTCTTGGCAACCGCCAGCCTTAAAAGATGCTGCAGCGCCTCCAGTATCTCGCCGTCTTTACCGATAAGGATGTCACCGTCGTCACATTGAATAAGGAACAGGATGCGGTCGGTTTTTTCGCTGATACCGGTTATCATTACGTGGAAATCGAGACCGACATGCCTGCTGAAATCTTTGAGGAACGTCTCCCCAAAAGATTCCGGTGTCTCTTCCGGCACATCACCGGTCACGGAGGGTAAGGGTGCGGCAATCTCTTCTTCAGCTGACCGCAAGTTTACGGTAATGCGGATCTTTTTTGTTCCAAGAAGCCCAAGAATGCCTTTTGTATCTACTTCTTTGACATCAATATCAAGATCCCTTTCCCCAACGTTAAGCTGAACACACGCCTTTTTGACGGCCTCTTCGTATGTTTTTCCTTCGAATTCGAATGTCTCCATATATGTATCATCCTTATTTCTTCAACTTTTTATTGATGTAATATTGCTGGCCTATGGATGCCACGTTGTACACGAGCCAGTAAAGCACGAGTCCCGACGGGAAACCCCAGAAGATGAATGTAAAAACTATGGGCATGAACATCATCATTTTCTGCTGCATCGGGTCGGCGCTTGTCGGTGTCATTTTTTGCTGAATGACCTGGGTTACCCCCATGATAATCGGAAGCAGCCTGATCGGCAAGGTGTATCCCATGACTGTGAACGAGAAAAGATCTTCCGGTGCCGACAGATCGTTTATCCACCAGAGGAATGGTGCATGCCTCAGCTCGATAGCTCCCGATAATGCCTTGTAAAGCGCAAAAAATACGGGGATCTGGGGAAGCATGGGCAGGCACCCGCTCATCGGGTTTACCCCGCGCGATTTGTAGATCCCCATCAATTCCTGGTTGAGGCGGGCCTTATCATCTTTATATTTTTCCTGCAGCTTCTTGATCTCAGGCTGAACAGACTGCATCTTCGCCATGTTCTTGAAGCTCATTATGCTTAACGGGTGAAAGACTATCTTGATGAGGATGGTAAGCAGGATAATATCAATGCCGTAATTGTGCGTGAAGCGATTAAAGAAATCAAGGAGCCATACAAGCGGTTTTGCGATAACATCGAACCATCCGAAATCGATGATCTTCTCTGCTTTTACATTAAGGCTTGCGAGGACTTCGCTCTTTTTAGGGCCGAAATAAAGCTTGCCTGATAATTTATTGGTACCCGATGTAAGCCGGATGTAGGGTATATTTGCGTCTGTCTTGCCCACCGATAATGTAGGTTTTGCAGCGTCCGCCGGGATATAAATAAAGGTGAAAAAGCCTTCATCAAACCCTGCGTACTGGTAATTACCGCTAAAATTAAGGGTTTCCTTGATCGTTTCGATCTGGTTCAATTTCCCGTTGAATACGAAGGGGCCTTTAAAGACATAACTGGATTCATTCTTGTCATTTATAACAGCAAAGTCCGCATACAGGGCCTGTGCCCCCGATCCTTCAACCGTAACCCCTATAAGGTAACTATCAGGATAAAAGGTATATATTTTCTTTATCCTGGTCCCGTCCGGAAGGTTGCCCGTCATTGTGATCGTGGCGGCCGTATCGGTCACGGTCAGTTGTTGCCGGTCCGCTTTGAAATAAACTTTGTCCTGGACGCCGTTTTGGTAGATGGTCGGGTTATAGCTGTACGGCGCCACCTGTTCGATGATCTCTTTTTCTTCGGAGCCTTTGACGGCTGCTTTATACTTCTTCAGCTTTACGCTTGAGATGCCGCCGCCGAGATCCGTAAGGGCCACGTCAAGATACGGGGTGGATACCGTTATTGTCTTTACCGGCTTTTTTTCCTTTGATGCGGCAGGAGGCTGAGCGGCGCCAGGTGTTTGCTGCCCGGCCTTGTCTGCCGGTTTTGTATTGTCAGATGGAGGGACGGGCTGTGTCTCTGTCTGCGGTTTTGACTGCTGCGGGGCTTCCTTTGGCATAAAATATGTCTGAAATACAAAAAGCATGGCCATTGTAAGCACAAGCACTATAATGGTGCGTTTATCCATTCATTACCTCCGGTTATGGTACCGGGTCATATCCGCCCGGGAAGAGGGGGTTGCATTTTAAGATTCGTTTAATGCCGAGGAACATACCTCTCCATACGCCCCTTTTTTCAACAGCTTCGATCATGTACTGGGAACAGGTCGGAAAATACCGGCATTGAACGGGCAAAAAAACAGAGAAAGTTGCCCTGTATAACTTTACAGCGAAGATGATGATCTTTTTCATTACCTGATGCTTGTGTGCGCAGATACTGCAGAAAGAAGGGTCTCTAGTTCCGGTGCCATCACATTCATGGAAAGCTTGTTCGGCAGTCCCTTAACCCTTATAAGGTTATTCGATCCTTCTATGAAGAGACCTTTATGTAAACGGAAAAACTCCTTTACGATCCTCTTCACCCTGTTGCGCACTACTGCAACCCCCGTTTTCTTACGTATGGTGACGGCAAATCGTCTGATACCGCACTCGTTGACCGTGGCGAAGAGGACGAAATGCGCCGTCTCTGAACATTTTGTCCATTTTACGCCTCGGAAGTCTCCCTTTTTGAGCCTCTCCTGTTTCGTCAAGGTGCGGGTCATCAGATATAAATAATAAGCGGCTTCCGGGTAATAAGCCGCCACATTGGTATCAGTGCTAAAGGATCTCAGACCGACAGGCTTTTGCGCCCTTTTGCCCGTCTGCGCCTTATTACGTCACGGCCCGAAGCGGTCCTCATGCGTACAAGAAATCCATGTGTTCTTTTTCTGCTTTTGTTATGCGGCTGATAGGTTCTTTTCATCTGTCATCCCTTGATCTAATTTGGAATTATTACTTAAACATAAAACTGTTAGGGAGTCAAGACACAAGCGTCTTCCATTCCCCCGAAATCCTTGAATTTGACCCCGCAGGACCGGTCAATGATCCGGCCGTTCAACTCGAATATTCAAAATTGGATCCGGGCCATCGTTGAGGCGTGTCTCACGGTTCGCTTAAGTACTGTATATTCGATAGAAAAAGGGCTCTTTTTTCGCCGGGATATCATCTTCTCAAAATAGACCGGCAGCTTTCCGGTTTACGCTTGATTTCTGTCGGAAAATCGTGTTAAATTCACTGAATTTAAACGATTTCCGAGTATCGAAAGGAGTTGTGGATGAAAAAGTACGAGCCTGACTCGATCAGGAATGTTGGGATTTTTTCTCATGGCGGAGAAGGGAAGACTTCTATCGTCGATGCAATGCTCTTTTTGGCTGGTGAAAACACAAGGCTCGGCAGTGTTAATGACGGCACGTCGTTAATGGACTATGAGCCGGAGGAAGTGGAACACAAGATCACAATTTCATCCGCGCTTGCCTGTTTCGAATGGGGCAAAAACAAGATCAATCTTCTCGATACGCCGGGTGATGATAACTTCATATCCGACGCCAAACTGTGCATGAGGGTAGTTGACGCCGCCATCATCGTCGTGAGCGCAGTATCGGGCGTCAAGGTCCAGACGGAAAAGGTATGGGGATATGCCAATGAATTCGGCGCAACGGCCGGGATCTTCATCAATAAAATGGACAGGGAACGGGCCGATTTTGAGAGGACCGTTGAGGATATAAAGAAAAATTTTACCGACAAGACATGCCTGGTTGTCCAGGTACCCATAGGGCAGGAAGACAATTTCACAGGGGTGGTCGACCTGCTCACCCTGAAGGCCTTCGTATATAAAGGTGACGTGTCAGGCGCTTTCGATACCGTAGATATTCCTGCCGCAGCAGCCGACCTCGCGCAGAAATATCGCGAGCAGCTCGTCGAGAC
>CAIQJW010000008.1 GCA_903872255.1 uncultured delta proteobacterium
AGGAAATCTTCGACTTCGACGGGGAAAACGTTCTCGCCGCCGGTGATGATGATGTCTTTCTTCCTGTCTACCAGCCAGATGAATCCGTCTTCATCGACACGCGCCATGTCGCCGCTGAAGAGCCAGCCATCGATCAGGGTCTTTTTGGTTGCTTCGGCGTTCTTATAATATTCGCGCATAACACCGTTGCCGCGGACGCACAGCTCGCCTGGCTGCCCATGAGGAATGGTGACGCCCTGCTCGTCGACGATCTTGAATTCCCAGTTAAAACCGGGCACGCCGATCGCGCCGATCTTGTGTTCGTTGCCGATCCCGAGGTGTACGCAGCCGGGGCCGGTCGATTCGCTGAGGCCGAAGTTGGTGTCATAGTCCATCTTCGGGAAATATTCTTTCCAGTGGTGGATGAGCGCCGGGGGAACAGGCTGCGCACCGATGTGCATGAGGCGCCACTGGTCGAGTTTGTAGTTTGAAAGTTTCAAATCGCCCTTATCGAACTTCATCAGGATGTCCTGTGCCCAAGGGACGAGGAGCCACACGATCGTGCCGCCTTCTTCACTGACAGCTTCGAGGGTCCATTCCGGTGAGACGCCTTTCAGGATGACTGCCTTGCTGCCGACGATGAAGCTGCCGAACCAGTGCATCTTTGCGCCCGTGTGGTAAAGGGGCGGGATAAGGATGAAGCAGTCGTTCTTTTTCTGATAGTGATGTGCATTTTCCGTCACGCAGGCGGTGAACATGTTCATATGGGTCAGAAGGATCGGTTTCGGCTGGCCCGTTGTGCCTGATGTGAAGTAAAGCCCGCATTCGTCATTCGGGCTGATCGGGATGTTGAGGTTTGCGGTCGATTCGGATGCAAGGACCTTATCGTAGGATTCGGCCCATGCAGGGACCTTGTCGCCTACCACGATGTATTTTTTTACGCCGGGAAGCTGGCCCTTGACTGCTTCGATCCGGTCGGTGAACTCTTCGTCAAAAACCATGATGGAGGGTTCTGCAACATCGCTGCAATATTTAACGTCTTCCGCGGTAAAACGGAAGTTGAGGGGAACTACCCATGCCCCTGTCCTGACAATGCCGAAATAGGCAACGAGCCATTTCGTGGAGTTGTTCATGAAGTGGACGATCTTATCGCCTTTTTTCGCGCCCATCTTCGCGAGGGCGTTGGAAAACTGGTTGGCCTGGTCGTCAAACTGTTTCCAGGTCATTTCGATTCTTTTTTTCTCTGCGGGTATGCGCTCAACGAGGGCTACATCATTGGGGTACATGCGCGCGTTCCGTGCCAAAATTTCACCGATGTGTGTGAAGACTTCTGCCATGGTAAGACCTCCTGGGGGTATTTGGTTTTGAAAATACTGTTGACAAAGAAACCTAATTCTTTTTATCATGTTGCCGGGACTTAAAGCAATAAAAAAAAAGCGTTTATACTAAGGAGGGTTACTATGAATTTTGCAATGTTTTCGGGGCTCAATGCGAGCAAGTATCCAAGTCGAGAGTTCATCATTGAAAGCTATCCGTCGAAAAAACAGCGCCGGAGTCTGACGTGGAAGCAGTTTGACGATCAGGCGAACCGCATCGCCAATTATCTCGTCAAAGATTGTGGAATAAAAAAGGGAGATATCGTTCTCCACCTCATGATGAACTCTATGGAATGGTATGCCAGCTACATAGCAGTTTTAAAAACCGGTGCAACCGTAACACCGCTTAACTTCCGTTTTGCCAGCGACGACATCAAATACGCAGCGGATGTAACAAAATGCAAGGTTTTCATGTTCGGCGAACAATTCAACGCCCGCGTAGAACCCATCATGAAAGAGATGGACTATTGCAAGAACTTTATTTGTCTCGGCGATAAGATCCCAGCCGGCACGAAATCATATATGGAAATTGCAACGAAGGGCGATGCGACACCTTACTGCCTGGAAACGAAAGACGACGATATGGCGGAGCTCATGTTCACGTCAGGTACGACAGGCGCACCGAAACCGGTTTCCCATACGCACAACAGCCTTTTCTATATCGGTATCGGCAATGCCCTGACATACAACGAAGGCTATAACAGCGTTTACCTGTCACCGCACCCCTTCTACCACAGTGGCACGCTCTTTCTGTCATTCCCGTGCTATATCGCAGCAGGAAAGGTCCTCATGGCGATGGAAACACAGCCGGAATTTTATTTAAGAAGCATGGCCGACGAGAAATGCACGGGCGGCTGGAACACGGTCCCGACCTGGTCGGACGTGCTAAATGCCATCAAAACAGGCGCAGTCGATCTCAAGAATTATGACCTGTCGGCGCTCAGGCATATCGAGATCGGCGCACAGCCGGTTCCGTACATCCTTCTTGAGGACTCCAAGAAATTTTTCCCGAACATACCTATCGCGAATATTTACGGCATTACCGAAGGCGGCGGCGGCGGTCTCACCAACTGCTACGATGAAGACATCATGGGAAAAGCCGGCTCGATCGGAAAAGCGACCGTTTTCATGGACGCCAAGGTTATCGACAGTGATGGGAAGACACTTCCTTCCGGTGGGGTAGGAGAATTGCTCCTTAAAGGCCCCCGCCTCATGAAAGAATATGCATTCAACCCCGAAATGACCGCCAAGACGATCAAAGACGGCTGGCTTTATACAGGGGACCTCGCATACATGGATGCAGAAGGCTTCATTTTCTTCGCTGACAGGGCGAAAGACCTTATCATCCGCGGCGGCGAGAATATCTTCCCGGCCGAGATCGAAGACGCCTTAAGGAAACACCCGAAGGTCATGGATGTTGCAGTCCTCGGCTACCCGCACCCCAGGCTCGTCGAGATCGTCATGGCGATCATCCAGCCGAAAGAGGGCGAGACGATAGTCGACGAAGATATAATTAATTTCGTCAAAGAAAAAGGCCTTGCAAAATACAAATGGCCGGAAAAAATGGTATACACGACCATTCCCAGGAACCCTGCCGGAAAGATCGAAAAACCGAAACTTCGCGACATGTACGTAAAACCCGCGAAGGACGCAATGGAAAAAGAATTCAAGAAACAGCAATAGCGCAGCGCACACAAAAAAGGCGCCCCTCGTGGGCGCCTTTTTTTTAGTAAGGCGTAAAGCGCCTGTCCGGTATGATCCGGAACATTCTGTTACCTATGTCTCCGTTCGGTCATCCGTCTTTCCTGACGGGTATTCTCAGAGCGCAGCCGGCATAAAACCCCCGCCTTCATCCCGGGTCCGGAGGCCGTGTCGCAATTCCACCCCAAGCCGTCATTCCCGCGAAAGCGGGAATCCAAGGTTTTTCTTTTTGAGGCCCTTGAAAACCTTAAAGC
>CAIQJW010000009.1 GCA_903872255.1 uncultured delta proteobacterium
AGCTTCCATCCTTATCTCTTCGTGAAAACTTTGTGAAAACTCGGCAAGGTCATCAAAAGCCATCGGCTTCTCCATCATTCGGTTTCAAATATTCTGAAATCTGACATACAAAGCCCGTACAGGCTGACAGTACAATGCTGTAGGTAAGATCGCCAATTCCTGGCGGCACACTCGTTATCCTTGGAAATCCCTCCGTTACTTGAAAGAGCTCCTCCTTAATGCGGGCGTAACGAGTACCGTACAAGCAGCCGTGAATGTCGAGAAATCCAGCAGCGTGAAGTGAATTTTCGAAAGCATAGGTGGTGTTATCCGGAAGACTGGTTCTCAGGGACCTAATCAGGTCCGGCAAAGTTTCGCCTTGGCCCGATACAGTCGTGATTGTAAGGACAAATAAATGCAGAGAATGGAACCCCCGGGTGTCGAGTTGCCGCTCACTGTTAATCCAGACTCGCCGGGGTTCTTTTGTCATGGTAGTTTTTACTTCTACCGCTTGGCCTGCCAGTTCAAAATCTTGATGTTCATTCTCGCAGCCCTTCCAGGAACGTACAGCGTCGGGGGGATCAATACCTGCTCCGAGCATCGTGCGAAGCCACCACAGTTCTCCAAAAAGACCGCGCTGTTCACCTGCAGTAAGCCCTTCAACTCCGTGCCGTTCGAAGAATTTGCTCCATCTCGTCAGAAAGTTTTCTATTTCGTTGCTACGACTCGAGTTTGTCATGCAACCGTCTAGTCCTTTTGCAAGATCGGCGCAAACTGTCACAAAAATATCTTTATTTTGTGGCTGCTCGAGGAACAGGCGTATATGTTTCGATCCCTTAGCGGGAATATTGAGCGAAAGCATTTCGAAACTCATGCCTTTCCAACTCGGGAATTTCATAGAAAACTTCCTTCCTGCTGTTCCAACCTCTATGAGCATTTCCCACACAGCTCCGGGGAACACGCACCCGAGTCTTACTCCCGCTTCTTTTTCCAGTTCAAGACGGCGGTACAATCTCTCACATATCCCGGGTTCCGCAGCACCCTGCTTTTCCAGTTCTTCCCAAGCGCCCCGGATGGAAAGATCACTGCGTGACTTCAGATTCATCCGATTCCTCCAGATATACAGGGTTCACCCAGTATGAGACGGGTACGGCCTTCTCGTTTTTTGGGAAACTAATGGCGAATCCGACAATTTCTGATCCAGTAAGTCCATAGTCCCTCTCCGGTACCCCACCATCCCGATAGGCCGGAAGATAAATAAGGAGGAGAGCCCGCGTTTTTGGGCGTACATCGCGAATTGCCAGGGAAGAAGGGTTTCCATCGGCCCGAACACGGTCATTATCACTGTCGAACTGCCTCGCAATTTCCATTTCTTGGTCCGTCAGATCCAGAAACTCATCCGAAGGGCTTGTCAACGTCCCGATAGATATGATCTCTGGCGAGGGGTTTCCCCGCGGCTTCCTTTCGACGCACCTGACTGTGTATTCCCCTACCGTGCACTCGTGAATTCTGTTTTCACTATTTGAGACGAGAACCACATGCCAGTCAGTAAGGAAACCCTGAACAACTTGACGTTCAATGAACCTGGCTATCAGTTCCGGGTCGACCGTTCTCTTTGCTTTATCCTGAGTGCTATATCTTTTGAGAAAACCCACTACCACTGTCGGATCGACGTGAACCCAGTGGTAGCGCGGACTTCTCGGGTTAACCTTTTTCAACGTACATACGCCATCGATGATGCCAACGAGATCAACCAAGGCCTGAAGATTTGTCTGCGAATGGCGGGGATCAAACACGATCGTCTTGGGGAATTGTCCCTCGAATGATATCCATAATTCTTCAGCATTCCTGGATTTTCCGGCTGATGTGACTGCAAGTCTCCCGGGGTGACTTCTGACCTTCAGACCAAACTCTTCCGGTGTGCGTTTGGTCAAGGCCATGTATTCCAAATCATTTCTCAGCTCTAGGTTAGCCAACGCGATATGACTATACCATTCTTCAAGTTCTTTTGTTGTATAGATACGGCATAGGTCGTTATATCCTTCACGATACCCGAACCAGCGCCCCATCTGCATAAGGGTATCGTACATGCGGGATGCCCGCAGATAATAGGAAATAGATAGGCCATCGAGCGTCAACCCCCGTGAGAGCTTGTCTCCACCCACAGCGATTATATTGATTCCCCTGCTTACCCAAGGGACCTCTTCCCCCTGCCCAGTCTTTTTCCGGACGATTGCATCTGCTTCCCTATAATCGAGTACGTCTCCTATTTCGCCATTGATTCCTTTTACCTGAACGATTTTTGCAGCCTCGAACATTTCTTCCCTGATTTTTCCCCAAGCTATTGAAACAGCCTCGGTAAAGCCCCTTTTTGCCATTTTTTCGGACGTTGGAATAAAATCGCGCTTCCAGAGATCTCGGAAATCATCTAAAGGGTCCGTTCCCGACATTATCCGGGCAAGCATAAGTTGAAGTTCCCTTTCAATGAGCTCCTTTACCTGTCTCTGCACGGCTGTAAACCGCGTTACGTGGACGAGCATTGAATTGTGGGGCACCCCTTCGTTCCTAATTCTCCGAGCTGCACACACCATCAAAAAAGCCCTTATCGCTTCCAGCAATGACTCTGGCAAATGTTCCACATGAAGATGCTTCTTATGTGTGTCCGGGATCCGGGATGTATGATCGTCCACGGTCCTCACGAGAGGAAGAGCCTGCACATTTTTAATACCTTGTTCTTGGTCTCCGGTAATGCCGAAAACGTCCTCGGGACCTATATAGTTAGAAGGCTGAGGAAGACTTATGATGAAATGGCTCGGAAAGAGATCATCACCATACTTCGGATGAAAGTCGTCCTTGTGAATAAAAATGTTGGCATAGGGGGTTGCAGTATATCCCACATAAGCCTTTTTCAGGAAGCCAAAAAGAATTGCCCTTATCAGCCGGTTTGTCTCAGTTGGATTCCAATCGTCTATTATTTTTCCATTTTCATCTTTTTCGATTTGTTTCGTATTCACGGACGCAAAATCGCATTCATCGTCAATAAGGAGCAGTGGTATATCGGGTATGACCTTCCTTCCTTCGATCACATGTGTCCCGGGCAGACTATTGAGCCAGCCGACAAGGTTCTTCAAAATTGAGACGTTCTTCTTCACTATCAGAATGATCGGATCGCCGGTTGCGGACGGAATTATTCCAGCTTGGCCCGCTACTTTTCCGTTAAAATCGCCGGTCTGACTACTACTCGTAAGTGTATTCACGATTTTATGGTCGGAAAAAATCTTTCGTACTCCTATCCGGGTTTCCTGTCCGGTGAGCCTCTGGATTCTATCAAGATCATAGCCAAGTAACTCTTCGTTGAGACGATCTTGAGTCTGGCTCCTCAGGCTGTTGTGAATGCCGGCAAGTACAATGATAAGCTTGTAGCCTGAATCAAGCGCCTTGCAGATAAGGGCGGTATAGTTCGAGGTCTTGCCTGACTGCACGCTACCCATAATCATACCCCGCCTGTACCAGTGGCCTTCCCGGTTGGGGTCCTCGATCCGGCTGATTGTTTCGCTGGTGAGCTTGTCCAAACTACCTACCACCTCGGCCGCCCGTCCTTTGTGGTTGATCAAATAGGTTTTGAGGTGTTCCCAGAAATGCCATTGGAACTGACGCCTGATTGGCATGTTTGTGGAAACGTTGAACCACTCCTCGTGGCCTTCCGCATCGTCAAGCGTGAACATACCGCCCTGTATGGTAATGGTGTGGATACTCTCGAGCTTCAAGAATAGTTTTTCTTGGTCTATTTCTTCGTCCGGATAGGCAGATTTCATTCGAGCAATAAAGTTATTAATTTCTTCCGGCGTTACCTTCTTATAAGCAAAATACGCATACGACATTTGCACTATCATATCAAAGGCATTCATTCCCCATTCCTCGCTTCGGTGTTGTCGTCCAGCCAGGCGCGGTACCCGGGGTGGCTCCCGAATACATCGGTCGCACAGACCATATCGACGGCCTGCTGGTGGGTTTTCCCCTGAGCCCGATACCGTTTGTAGATCTCAATGCAGATGTCCAAAAGATCCTTCGGTGGTGAGTTATCGGCCGTGGAGAAACCTACATGGCAATCATCGTGTTCGAGTCCATCCATGATGATGAGTCGATGAGGTACAGTATTCTCCAGAACATGAAATAGTTTCTTGACCCAGCTTTTCGGCGGGTCTATCTCATCGAGGACTAATTTCAGAACAGTATTTTCTTGGTTTATTTTGTATGTAATCTTTTCACCAATCTTCTTTTTAAGCCACACATCGTCCGTTTGTCGGGAGACACCATTTCTTCTTATGGCACCCGTTCTCGCCCTGTATACTTCCGCGGCTTTTTGTCTGGTAGCCTTCGCAATTCTGAGCAGCTCCGACCTCAAACGTTCGGGCGGAATGGCAACTGCCTTTCTCACATCAATGGACCATTCATGATCCATATCGTTTGTTATGTCTACTTTTATTCTTGCGAGTTTATAATGTTCTTCTGCCTTCAGGTCGAAATCCAAGTAGCTTCCAGATAGAATCATCCTGCGATTCCGGTATATGTAAAAGCCCTGCTGCGCGTTCCAGCCTTTGGGTCCGCTTCCTCGCGCGCTTTCGGCGTCACTTCTTTTCGATACGTGGGGCAGAACGTAAGGCACTATCGAAATTCGTCGGTCTTCGTATTTTTCAGTCGACAGCTCTCTGGTGAAGTCGTTTGCCCGAAGATAGGGATCCCAGGGCTCACACTTGGCGACACCAACAAATATGTTCAGTTTCTTCGCCCGATGCTCAAGATACTGGTGGAAGACCATTTCCAAATAGTTCTTTACGGCAATGAATTTGGTAAGAAAGGCATCTTCGGGATTATACATTATAACCCGCGACGGCTCGTAAAGCCTGTCGAGATTCTGCCAGAGGACAATCGTGCCGCTCTCGACATTTTCTATCGTAGATAAAAGATTTATAGTCTCGGTTGATGGAACCTTTCCCAAGAGCCAGTTCTGGGAATCCTGTATATCGAGGTCCCAGAATCTAGTTGATGGTTTCCCGCCAATAGTTTTCGTAATAACGGTCAAAAGCTTGCACTGTGAAAATGAGGCAGTCTTCAGCCCTAAACCAAACCTCCCCAAGTCCTCGGAATCCCGATTTTCAAGCGGACTCTGGGTACCGAGCCGCATTGCTTCCACCAAACGTCCCTCAGTCATCCCGATTCCATCGTCGGTAATTCGGATCCACGGTTTTCCATCATTCCAGGCGTACTCGACCCATACGTTCTTCGCTCCGGCAAATATACTGTTGTCGATTAGATCGGCTATTGCCATGCCCAGGTCATACCCAAAAGCCCTCAGTGAATGAATCATAGCATTTGCACGGGGAGGGCATGATTCAAAGTTACTACTATCTAAATCGATCATGAGCTTGGCTCCAGTCCAGCCCTCCCTTGATAAAGCAGTATTGTTACGGCAAATAATTTATGATTTACTTTCTGCTTTTCGAACTTTTCGCAAGAACGCTTAAGCATCATTTGTACAACCTATAAGTTCTGTAACTATTAATAACTGAAACTCTGGTGTTGATTCATGCTCAAATAACTGGAGAGCTTCCATTTATAGCTTACAGAAAATATACAATAAGTACATCTCTATTACATCATATATGTATGACTACACCATGTCAGTGCAGGGGGGGGGCGGAGGAGGGATATCCTTCAGTTCTCCTGTCAATATAAATATCAATACTAAATGATATCAAACTGTTGCCATTTCCAATCTCCCCTTGTGTGTAATTGGCAGACACAACCATGTTTTGTGTGGCTATCCGTTTGACACATTAACATATTTATTCTAGCATTCTTCGTAGAGGCACCATGTATCACCAAAGGAAGGTTAGATGAAAGATCCATCCATAACGGAAACTGGACTGGCCGGAGAGATAACTGCTTTGAAGAAAGGTAAAAACAGTAGGGACGTCCTTTTGCAGGATGCGGCGACCTTTATGGCACGACTGCTCCGCGTAGAATTCCCGGGTGTTCTCTATCACTTAGGGGAAGAAGTGGCACGACCGTAAATAAGTAAATATCTCCAAATAGAAAGATGATATGATTCGCTAAAAGCTCCCTTCTTATCGAAACTAAAGAAAACTGCAGCAATTTCTTGAAAAACTAATCCTGGAAATAATCCCTGCCACCCTGCTGTCACTTTCCCATGATATAATTTCCCGTATGGGACAAGAACTTACGTTCGATGCGTTGACCCGCTTTCTCGGTAATTTGAGGCGGTATTCGGATAGGAGGGATGAAATGCTGCTGGTAGATGACCTCGCCCGGTTCGATATCTGCGATGTTGAAAGGTTGTCCGTCCTCATCGGGAAACGCTGGGACATGCTTCGCAATGAGGAAAAGGAATTAAACGAGCTTATACGGACGGCGACACTTAGTTGCATGCCGTCTTGCAATGATTGCTCCTACACGCGGGCCGGCCTCGTGCGCCTGGCGATGGATTTCGAATTTGGCAAGGCCTGGCATAAATACATTCAGTCCCTGCCGGTTGTGAGATAATCCTAGTAAATATCGGGAACCCATGGGGTCAGGTCTTGCGATCACGGGACAGTAGGGACGTCCTTAAATATTTCAATTGACACAAGGCATATTGGGTCAGGTCTTGCAATTATACGTTTGGCAAGATACGGCGACCTTTATGGCATGACAGCTCCGCGTAGAATTCCCGGGTGTTCTCTATCACTTAAACCTGAGACATGAAACATGGACAGACAGTGGGGACGTCCTTAAATATTTCAATTGACACAATGGGGGAACTAAGGGGACGACCGTAAATAAGTAAATATCTCCAAACAGAAATACTATATAATTCGCCACAAGCTCCCCTCTTATTAAAACGAGAGAAAACTGCAGCAATTTCTTGAAAACGAATCCCGGATATAATCTCTGCCACCCCGGTGTCACTTTCCGATGATATAATCTCCCGAATGGGACAAGAACTTACGTTCGATGCGTTGACCCGCTTTCTCGGTAATTTGAGGCGGTATTCGGATAGGAGGGATGAAATGCTGCTGATGGACGACCTTGCCCGGTTCGATATCTGCGATGTTGAAAAGTTGTCCGTCCTCATTGGGAAACACTGGGACATGCTTCGCAATGCGGAAAAGGAATTAAACGAGCTTATACGGACGGCGACACTTAATTTCATGCCGTCCTGCAATGATTGCTCCTACACGCGGGCCGGCCTCGTGCGCCTGGCGATGGATTTCGAATTTGGCCGGGCCTGGCATAAATACATTCAGTCCCTGCCGGTTGTAAGATAATAATGGACGGGCAATTAAAAAAGGAGACCCGATATGACAATCATCCCGTTTCATCTGGAAGGCCAAATCTTCCGTAGTTCCATGCCATTCGGTAAGTACGATGATGATAGAAGCGTATTGCAGGAGTATTTCGAAAACAACATTTCGGTAATAGTCCCTCTTGCCGGCGTGGAGGAATGCGAACGGACGGCGGGTATGGATTTGCACCGGCTGTACAGGGAAAAAGGGTTTGAAGTTGTCGCGTTGCCGGTGGAGGATTATGCGGCCCCGGACGCAGGGGCATTAAGGCGGGTCATTGATGTGGTTATAGAGCATGCCCGCTCCCGCCGGAATGTGGTTGTTCATTGCTCTGCGGGGCAGGGGAGGACCGGGACTTTTATGGCGTGTATGGCGAGGCAGTTGCTGGGATTATCCGGCGATGAAGCGATAAGATGGGTACGGCAGTATATTCCCGGCGCGGTTGAGACCGATCTGCAGGAGCAGTTGGTCCGGGGGTATATCGAAGGGGCATAATAGGCAAGGAAAAAGACCCTCTCTTGCCCGCTTCGCAAGAGTTCGCAGAGAGCGCGGAGAACCGTGAAGAACGGATTTGCGGCCAGATCTCGGAGCCTGCCATTGCCACCCGCCATAGCAAACCCGGAGGCGGGTACCCGGCTATTAGGGCCGCACTTTCGATCGCCTTACGGCGATGGACGATAATCATTTTCTCATGTGTTTTCTTCGATTTCCTCGAACTGATTTATCCGAACGCATCCGTCGGGAAACTTCGCTAAAATCTCCAGGTCTCCGCCCATCGCCTTTATCATATTTCTCAATGTGCTGATGTACATATCAGTCCGATTTTCCATCTTCGAAATGGCGGCTTGCTGTACTTTCAGATTCCTGGCTAATGTAACTTGGGTCAGGTGCCTGGCCTGGCGCAGTTCCTGAAGAGGCATTTCGGCAAGCATTTTCTTTGCCCTTTCTTCTGCCGCATCCCTTTGCTCGGGCTTCATCTTATCCCTGAGAGTCTTAAAAGGTTTGGCCATAACTATCCTCCTTGTTCTCTCTCTAAAGAACTCAAGTGACTATCGTAAATCTTATCAGCTAATGGGACATATTTCGCATAGAATTGATCATTGCCAACTTTTGCTCCGCCGATGAGTAGAATTGCCGTTCTACGGGGGTCAAATGCGTATAGGACCCTGTAAGGGTCGCCTTTGTGCTGGATCCGCATCTCCCGCATCTGCCCGTGCCTTGACCCTTTTACGTCCGAGCTGTACGGGTATGGCAGCGCAATCCCCCTTTCTTCAAGCAACCTCACATATACATCTACCGAAACCTGTTCATCCTCATCCAGGGTATCCCACCATTCGGCGAATTCATCCGTGTACTCTACGGAGTATTCCATACAAGGAATATAACTCAGAAGGAATACAATTGCAAGGAATTTGCAGCGAAAAACGGCAGAAATTGTTTCCCCTGAAACTCGAAACCCACAGTAGGGACGTCCTTAAATATTTCAATTGACACAAGGCATATTGGGTCAGGTCTTGCAATTATACGTTTGGCAAGATACGGCGACCTTTATGGCACGACAGCTCCGCGTAGAATTCCCGGGTGTTCTCTATCACTTAAACCTGAGACATGAAACATGTAAAGACACTGGGCCCCGGCAAGCCGGGGTGACGGCAATAGAGAAGATCACGGCACCTGACCCCACGACTTCCCCCGTTGCCTGAAGAGCTGACAACCGTGGCTACGTCCAGATAGGGAATAAAGGGGGACGACCGTAAATAAGTAAATATCTCCAAACAGAAAGATGATATGATTCGCTAAAAGCTCCCTTCTTATCGAAACTGAAGAAAACTGCAGCAATTTCTTGAAAACGAATCCCGGATATAATCTCTGCCACCCCGGTGTCACTTTCCGATGATATAATCTCCCGA
>CAIQJW010000010.1 GCA_903872255.1 uncultured delta proteobacterium
GGGATCGTTACATCAATATTTTTGAGGTTGTGCTCTTTAGCACCTTTGACGAATATACTATCCATATTAGTACTGCTTCACTTCCTTTTTGAGCGTAACGGTATACCAGAAAAATGACGTTATTGAAAGGGTCGGGGCCCTCGACAATTTATTTGCAACCCCCCGTGGAAATATGATGTAATGACCCATTATATCCATTAAAATCAAGCCTGTTGAGGATCGTCACGGTGAACCCGCCCAAGGACCTGAATTATTATAAGCATGCCAAGATCAAATTTCTCGACATGCTTCCGTCGCTTAAAGGCAGGTTTCTCGAGATCGGCTGCGGTGAAGGGGCAACCCTGGAATACATCAAATCCGCCGGAGGGGACTTTGTCGCGGGCGTGGATATAAATGCCGATGCGATCGCCGCTGCCGCCGGGCGCGGACTAGACTTTACGCTCGCGGCAGATGCGGAGAGGGACGAACTGCCTTTTTCGCCGCGGGAATTTGATGTCATCATACTGGCTGATGTTCTCGAACACATGGTAGAACCCTGGGAAACCCTGAAGAAAATAACCGGTTACCTCAAGGACGACGGCCATGTGTTGATAAGCATCCCGAATGTCCGGCATTACAGGGTTGTCCGGGACCTTGTCCTTCACGATAAATGGGAATATGAAGATTCCGGCATTCTCGACAGCACTCACGTACGCTTCTTCACCCTAAAGGAAACGAAAAAGCTCCTTGAATTCGCCGGGCTCACCATATCCCGACTCGGGTGGAGAATACACGCAAGCAGTCTCATGAAATTAATGAACGTCATGCTGCTTAACAGCCTGCGGCCTTTTCTTGTCTTTCAATATCATATACTGGCGGTCAAAAAAAAGTTATAACCCTTGCGGTACGCTTTGGAGGTTTAGGACATGGGCCTTGGACAGAAAATCTATAGCACCATATATAAAGTAGTTTACAGGGACAAAAATGTCCGCAAAGAGTTTCACATGTACAACCGGCATGGGTTGAAGCTTATATTGGCCTATGCAAATCGGGTAGATCGCAGGCTTATCGTAAAAAAACCTTATGAACCTGAGGCGATAAAGCATTTTGAGGATTCCATCAAGACGGGTTCATTCGACCTCATGCTCGACATCGGTGCAAATATCGGGCTTTATTCCCTGACAGCCGCGAAACTGGGGTGCCCGAAGATCATCGCATTTGAACCCGATGACCGGAACAGTTTTCAACTCAGGGCAAATATTCTCCTCAATAACTTCATCGACATCATCGAAGTGTTTCCCTATGGTCTCAGCGACGAGGACGGTCAGGCCCCTTTCCTGAAGGAAAAAGGGGCCAATACGGGCGCCTCCAGGATCGAGACAACCGCTCCCGCCGAAACCGAATATGAAAGGTACGACAGCGTGTCTGTAAAGGTGTGCAGGTTTGATGATCAGTTCACCTTTACCGGCCATAGGGCATTCATTAAGATCGATGTCGAAGGGCATGAACTGAATGTGATCAAGGGGATGACCAATTTTCTTTCGAATAACAAATGCATCGCCCAGATAGAGGTATTTGACGGGAACCTTGCCATCGTGGAAAATTATCTGCGCGGCATCGGATATAAAAAGCTGCGGGAATTTGAAGATGACAGGATATTTAGCAATAATTGACCTGCGAGAACATGAATGAATGAATAAGGACCCGGAAAATAAAGACACCCCGCGGCCCGTTACCGGTCGCGTATCGATAATAATACCCACGTATAATTACGGTAATTATCTTGGCGATGCGGTCAATTCCTGTTTACAGCAAACACATCCCGATGTGGAGACGATCGTCATTGACGATGGTTCGACGGATAACACCCGTTCCGTCTGTGAATCATTTGGAGATCGGATAACCTACATATATCAGCAGAATAGCGGAGTGTCCGCTGCCCGTAATGCGGGGCTCAACATCGTTTCCGGCGAATACGTGACATTTCTGGATTCCGACGACATTTTGACCCCCGGATCGGTAAGTACGCGGGTTGATATCCTTATTAAAGACCCCACCCTGTCGATGGCAGTGGGCGGGATCTTGTCGCTCGAAGATTATGATCCTTCAAGCCCTGCGCCCTCAAAACCGGGCCAACCGTACATCACCGACAGGCTTTACGAGGATCTTCTTATAGGCAGATATTCCGGCGCCGGACTTTTGCGAAGCGCCCCGGCAACGAGGTTTAGATTTCCGCAGAATCTTACAAATGGCGAGGATATAGCATATTTCGTCAAAGTCTCTTTCGGCAATAAGGTTTACGTCATGGATGAACCCGTGCTTATAAAACGCCGTCATGACGGATGTCTCAGCCGTGATTTCGAAAAGATCATGAAGCAGGATATGGCAATTATAACTACGATCATGGATGATCCGTACTATGGCGGAAAGCTGGACCATCTCCGGAAGGAATTTACATCCCGGCGCTATCTTTCCCTTTCGCGAAGCATGTTCAATGCAGGCGATGACCGAAACGCGGTCCGTTACTATCTCCGGGCCATAAAAACAAAACCTGGCGATATATTCAAGTTGAGCAGGTTTACAAAATTCATCAGGGCATGCTTCAGGCTGGCCTTCTCCCGCAGTTCGTGAATCTCAGCCCGGCCCGCCAATATTCACATTAATTCATCCCGCCCTATTGAGGCTTTGCCGCAATCCCTCGCCCACCATCCAAAGCGGGTATACTATACCTGCCGGCATAAAACCTCCGCCGTCATCACGGGACATCATCCCGGAAGCGGGAATCAACCCCCCCACCCGCCGTCATCCCGGTTTACCGGGATCCAGTGTCTTTGCTTTGTCTTATTAACCAGTTACAATTCCTTGAAGCCATAATATGAACAAGCGACCCTGTGTACATGTCCTCGCCAGTAAAGGAAATGGAACCTTATATACGGTGTGACATCCGACCTGAAGAGACGTATACGGAAACCTGTAGTCAGACTCATTGTAAAAGCAGAAGAAAAGACAAAGACACTGGATCCCGGTAAACCGGGATGACGGCGGGTGGGGGGGGTGATACGACCCCTTCGCATGGACGGCGGGTGGGGGATTGCGACACAGGCTCCTTAAGGCCGGAATTACGGGGTGCTTATAATTGCGCCATACTCTCTCTTGCCCGAAACACCCGGATAAGCATATAATTACAGTACACGCCTGCAAGAGAGATATCAATCTACCCAAAAGGAGGTATCCATGGATGACCGTCAGGAACCGAAAGGATGGAATCCCTATATCGCCGGGGCACTCACGGGGCTTCTTCTCATCCTTTCCGTGTGGATCGCCGGGAAATATTTCGGGGCGTCTACCACATTTGTGAAAAGTGCCGGGCTCCTGGAATCGTTGTTTTCAGCGGAACGGGTCGCCAGGATGGAATATTTCATTAAGGAGCTTCCCAAAATTGACTGGCAATGGATGTTTGTCGTCGGCATCTTTTTTGGCTCGCTCATCGCGTCGCTGACATCGCGTTCTTTCCGCTCGCAGGCAATCCCGGCAATGTGGGAAGAAAGGTTCGGGCCAAGCAGGTTAAAGCGCGGTATTGTCGCATTTTTCGGCGGGGCGATCGCGATGTTCGGGGCCCGCCTGGCCGATGGCTGACCGAGCGGCCACGGGCTGAGCGGTTCGCTTCAGCTAGCTGTAAGCGGTTATATTTCCCTTATTTGCTTTTTCGTTGGAGGCCTTATCGTTGCCAATTTGATCTATCGGGGAGGTACCGGAAAATGATCGACCTTATCTATGGATTGATAACCGGCATTATTTTCGGCTTCCTGCTCCAGAAGGCCCGGGTCATCCGGTACGATAAACAACTTGGGGCGTTGAGGCTTCTCGACATGACGATCGTCAAGTATATGTTCACCACGATACTCGTCGCCATGGTAGGGGTCTACCTTCTTAAAGACCTGGGACTGGTTAAACTCTCCATTAAGGCAACTTCCCTCGGGGGCAACATATTAGGCGGCTTGATATTCGGCGCAGGGTGGGCACTATTTGGGTACTGCCCCGGCACCTCGCTTGGCGCTCTCGGCGAAGGGCGTTACGATGCCTTATGGGGGATAGTGGGAATGCTCGGCGGCGCAGCCCTTTTTGCCGAACTTTATCCACTTATGAAAAAAACCGTCCTGACATGGGGCAATTACGGCAAGATAACGCTTCCCCAGATACTGGGAATAAACCACTGGATAGTGATCGCAATAATGGTGATCATTGGTATCTTCATGTTCAGGTTTTTTGAAAAGAAAGGACTATGAAGGGCCGTAAATCGTAAATCGTAAATCGTAAGTAGTTCTCTAGCATCTCAAGTTTCACGTTTTACGTTTTACGTTTTACGATTTACGTTTTACGATTTACGTTTTACGATTTACGTTTTCCGTTTTCCGTTTTCCGATATCGCCTTGCGTGTGCCCCGCCTTTTGCCACTCGGCGGGGCCCCATACCGGTTGCTGCAAATGTAGCAGTGAAAAGATTGCAAAACGAAACATAACCATAGTATATTTTGAAGGGGAACCAATTGTCGGGGCAAAGGAAAATGTTTGCTACATAATATCTTGTCGACCGTAGAGGAACGCGTTGCATTGATCGAACAATCTCCATGGGGCGACGGGCTCAGCCACGAGGATATGGACCAATTTGCCCAGTATCTTTACGTTGCGACCGCCGAGCCCGAGGAGATGATATTCAACGAAGGTGCTCGAGAGCCCTACATGTGCTTCGTTTCGCAGGGCCTGGTCAGAATAACGAAGGGCGATTCCAAGAAAAATATTAAAACAATATGCGATATCGGGCCGGGAAGAAGCGTGGGAGAGATGAGCATTATTGACGGCCTTCCCCGTTCCGCGTCAGCGCGGGCAGTGGAAGAAACAGTTGTCCTCGTATTGACCAAGGAGAATTTTGACCTGCTTTTAAAAGATAATCCAACGCTTGGTGTCGCTCTTTTCAGAAAGCTGGCCCAGATGATAAGCCACCGACTGCGGGTATCGGACTGGATGCTGGCAGAATACATATATGAAAGCTAGGTTATCTTATCCATACATCCTGATTCGCATTTCGGGCATGGTTTGCTGAGCGTTGCCAGAAATGTTTTGACTTGGCCGGATTGGCAGTGAGGGCACTCTATCGCGTCCTTTCTCAGGTCTAATCCGAACTGATTGAGGCAATTTATGCAGACGCAGGCTGACATGTACCCTACCCGATCTTCCATAATATCTATCATTTCCTGGGAAAGTATCGAATCGTCACTACGAGGCGAAAATTCCTCATTCAAGAGGATACGGGCGATCGTCTCCAGTTCCTTCTTGTCCTTAAGCGGCACCCTTACGCCGTTATCATTTTTCAGATACAGATAGCCGCCGTTCGACTCGTCCAGGGTAAAGCCGCAGGTCGCGCAGCGAAACCCATATACAGTTTCATCGTGGAGGCCGGTTTCAGCTCTTCCTGAATTCATGACCGTACCGTTCCTTCGAGATGCAATACCATTCAAGCATTCGTGCGAGCTTTGTAACCTGTTCGTCGTCCAGTATATTGTCAAACCGTTCCTTGGCCGCCCCGATCAGCATTGCATTTGCTTCAGCGCAATCCGACCGCGATATGAGAATGACCGGCATGCCTATCGCGTTGGCATGGCCCACCTCAAACGCCACCCCGGTATCGCCGTCGTCCACCAGGGCAACGACCATGTCGCACTCTTCGAGCATCTTGATGCATGTTTCCTTAACGACCCGGCTGAGCTTCAGCTTCGTTTCCCTGTTCCCTTCGATATTCGGAGTTTCAACGAACGGGTCGATGACACCAACCGCTTTGCCGTATTCGGTCCCGTTGAGCGCTGCCCTCAATTTTTCCAGAAACTGATCCTTGAATTGCTCCTGGGAATCATTAAAACAGGGATGAGCGAAATAAACATACAAGAAACATTCCGTCCTTTGAAGCCTGATTTTCTCTGAAATCAAATATATTGGGAATTTATGATCTATGCAAGATGTAAAATCAATTTACATATGGTGCGATCTTACAGATACCGTATACAATCGGGTTTGAGAGACTGCGTCGCAAGTCCTTTCCCACCATCCAAAGCGGGCATATTATACCTACCGGCATAAACCCCCCCGCCGTTATCCCGGGGCATCATCCGGAAGCGGGCATCCCCCACCCCGTCATCCCGGACTTGATCCGGGATCCAAGGTTTTGTCTTTATTATTGTTTCTGGTTTTAATGTTTTCAAAGGGCTCAAAAAGAAAAACCTTGGATTCCCGCTTTCGCGGGAATGACGGAC
>CAIQJW010000011.1 GCA_903872255.1 uncultured delta proteobacterium
CCAAGGATAATCTGGAATCAAATGATTAGCGGCATCTGATGTAATTATAATTATGTCACTGATTTTTAAATTAATTTAATTTGGTAGTTTCATGAAAAAATATTCAAACGTGTACATCCCTTACAATGGCTACTATTCAACCCCGTTCACCCGTTGGCAGGGAAGCATGGCAAATGAGAACCCAATTGAACTCGGAGCGAAAACTGCACGGAGATGGTTTCTTGAAAAAAAGAAGGTCGATCCGACCGTCGTCGACTATCTCTATTATGGGTGCTCTATCGCCCACAAATACCTGTTCTACAGCCATAACTGGGCAGCAGGTATGCTGACAGACAACAAGAAGAACGTGCCCGGCCTCATGGTTAATCAGGCTTGCACAACCTCTACCACCATTTTGAATCTGCTCGCAAAAGATATCGAATTGGGTGTCTATGATGTAGGTTTTGGTCTCATGTCCGACCGCTGTTCCAATGGTCCTCACACCGTATGGCCGAACCCGATGGGTCCCGGTGGTGAACTGCTGCATGAGAACTGGATGATGGACAACTTCAATGCAGATCCCAACGTCATGCCGCCGACGAAGATGGTAGGAACTGCTGAAAACGTTGCCAAGATCGAAGGATTCACCAAGGAGCAGTCAGACGCAGTCGTGCTGCGCCGTTACGAACAGTATATGATGTCACAGGCAAATGACCGTGAATTCCAGAAAAAATACATGTTCCCTGCAGAAGTAAAAGTCTCGAAAAAGAAAACCATAATGGTTGAGCTCGATGAGGGCGTAACCGCAACGACAGCCGAAGGCCTCGCGAAGCTCGGCCCCGCAGAAAAGGGCGGCATCCACAGCTACGGCGCACAGACCTTCCCGGCAGACGGCAATGTCGGCTTCATCGTAACCAACCGGGATAAGGCAAAAGAGCTGAGCGCCGACCCGAAGGTCGAGATCCAGGTCATTTCCTATGGTTACTCCAGGGTTGACCCGGGTTTCATGGCCGCAGCACCGGTACCGGCAGCTGAGATGGCGCTTGCCAACGCAGGCCTCAAGATCACCGACATGAAGGCGATCAAAAGCCACAACCCCTTTACCACCAACGACCTCAACTTCGCCAAGAAGTTCAACATCGACGTCATGAAAATGAACAACTACGGTTCATCCCTGGTATACGGACATCCCCAGGCCCCGACAGCCGGCAGGATCATCGCCGAAATGCTCGAAGAAATGGTTCTAATCGGCGGCGGCTACTGCATCTGGGCTGGTTGCGCAGCTGGCGACACCGGCGCATCCATGATCTTCAAAGTTGGCTAAGATTCACCATGTTGCTGACATTCAGGGCTGCTTCCCGAGAGGGTGGCAGCCCTTTTTCTCTTTCGGTTTCTATATTTCCTGTCGATGCCGGAGTTTTTACCTCAAATATCTCCCCGATATTTCTTTCCCGAAAAGGGAAAATAGTGTACAATCATCTTCAATATGCTCAGGAGAACCATCGCCTCCGCCCTCTTCGTTTTGTTTCTTTTTCCTGCCATTAATGCCTTTGCCAAAGACTATGTCGTGAGAAAGATCATTGACGGCAATACGATCCAGCTTGAGTCGGGGGAAATAGTCAAATATATAGGGGTCACCGCACCCGATATGAACAAGAAGGAAGGCCCGGAATTTTATGCCAAACAGGCCGTCGGTTACAACAAGAAGCTCGTCTTCATGAAGAAGATAAGGCTCGAATTCGATGCCCGGAGAAAAGATCAAGCGGGAAATATGCTCGCATATGTATTCGTCAAGAAAACCTTTGTCAACGCCGACCTGATACGGAACGGTTATGCAAGGGCGGATGTCGCGCCTCCGAACCTTAGATACAGGGATATCCTTCTTGATGCCGAGAGGAAGGCTGAGGCTGAGGACAGAGGGATATGGGCCGAGAAGAAACAGGACTCGGAAAAGCATTACTTCGGGAACAAACGGACCTTCACGTTTCACAGACCATCTTGCAAAGCAGTGGAGAAGATTCCCGACAAGGGCAAGATCGTCTTCCATAGCAGAAGCGATGCGATAAAAATAGGTTACGTACCATGCAAAATATGCAAGCCATAAACGAGGAATATCTTCGTTACTGGGGTCTTGAGCATCACCCGTTCCTGCTTGCCCCCGACGGGCACATGATGTGCGTCACGGGCCAGTATTTCGAATGCTACGAGCGCCTGAAATATGCCATTACCACGAATAAGGGCGGGGTCCTCATAGCGTCCGAAGATGCCGGCCTAGGCAAGACGACTATGCTCCTGAAACTGATCGAAGATATGACCGCGGATTATGGAAACAACTTTCGGTACGCGTATATCGATCACCCGACCGTCACGTCTGACCAGATGCTCGCGCAGATAACGGGTATGATCAGCGGCCTCAAGCCTTCAGAAAATAAGCTGGAGAATCTGGCAATACTTAAAAATGCGCTTATTGCCGGCAAAATGGAAGGCGGCAGGAATATTATTGTCATAGATGAAGGGCAGATGCTCTGCGAGGCCCGCAGCGTGCTCCAGGAATTGAGGGCCCTCATCAACCTTACCCATAATGGCGAGTATCTGCACACATTCATCCTGTCCGGTCAGAAAGCGCTTTGGGACACTTTGCAGGAAATGCCCGAGTTCTGGCAAAGGCTGCCGGTGCGCTATTATTTTACGCCTCTTCGTTTTGAAGAGACACGAGAACTGATCCGGTACCGTCTTAATAAGGCCGGTCTTGACGTTGCCCGTGAGATATTTTTAGAAGATGCAATCGAGATGATACACAAATATTCAAAAGGATTGCCCCGGACCATCATAGCCGTTGCCGATCTGGCCCTTCTCAATGGATATAATGACAAAACGCGAAAAATAAGTTTTAAAGAGGTTTCAAAGGCTATCGGTTCTATGAGCGGCAGGGGCGAAAGTATGCCTTACGTCGTATCGGAGAAGAAAGAAGAAACCGGGGAGTCCTCTCCGAGGGCTGCCGAAATTTTTTCATCGGTCCGGAATGGGGGTTTTACTCCCCTTGAATATACATCCCGAAACCCCGGAAGGAATTTCTTCGATACGGTGCAGTTCATGAAACCCGTGATCGCAATCCTTCTTATAATCACCTTTATTTTTATAGGCGCAATTGGTTATCGGATGGTATCACCGCCAAAAGACCCGCAGCCAAGCACTGTCATAATTAAAGAAGTAGCAAACCCCGAACCCGCCAAAAAACCTGCCGTCGAAAATCCTCCAGCGCAAAACGCCGAAGAGGCCGGCAAAACCGAGCAGTCATCGGCCCAACCCCCGTTAGACAGCGGCCCACAGAAGGATGTGATCGATTCATTCAGAGAAGAAGCGAAGAAGAGGCGTGAGTCAAACCGTTACGCGGAGGTCACAGTGGATGCAGCCAATGTCCGCAGCGCGCCCGACCTCGAATCAGCGCGAATCCTGACAATAGTCCGCGGCGAGAAGCTCCCTATTATTGGGGAAAAGAGTGACGCCGACGGCATGAAGTGGTACAAGGTCAACCTCTACGGCAGCCGGACAGGGTGGATAGCCTCCATCGTCGCTTCCGCAAACAACAAATAAAGACAGTTCAACTTCCACCGTTGATCCACCTCCCTCACCCGCCGTAATCCCGGTTTACCTAGACCCCCCCGCCCGGCAACCTCCCCTTCGCCGTCATCCCGGCCGGATACCCTCTGAACACGTGATACCCACCCACCGTCAATCCCGCACCACCCCCGCCGTCATCCCGGTTTACCGGGATCCAGTGTCTTTGTTGTTTGCTTTCGTGAATAATATTAGTATCTTATGATATGCATATCTTAAATAATACCTTCTTTTACAATAAATTCAACTTCAGGTTTCTGTATACGTCTCTTCAAGTTGGATGTCACACCGTATATAAGGTTCCATTTCCTTTACCGGCAAGGATATACACGCAGGGTTGCTTGTTCATATTATGGCTTTCGTGAATTGTAACTGGTTAACAACAAAAAGAAAAGACACTGGATCCCGGTAAACCGGGATGACGGCGAGGGGGGGATTCACTGGTCCGGGTGACGGCGAGGTGAGGGATTCACCGGTCCGGGTGATGCCTCCGGGGTGACGGACAAAGAATCTACAACGTGGAGAGGTTTCTCTACCCCCTCAATACTCTCTTGTCGCCTTTGCGTATTGTCAGTTTTATCTGATCGAGATATTCCAAAAGGGGGATGAGATATTTTCGTGATAAATTAAATTCTGTCTTGAAGTCGGAGGGGCCCATTTCCTGGTGGCGTTTGAGAAAATCTATTGCCCTTAGTTTGACCTCTTCAATCATGTCCGGGTGAAAATACATGTCCGGCGCAACCTTGACGACGCCGCCCCGGAATGCGAGCCTATCGAGAAGTTCCCGGACATTTTTTTCATTGATATCGATACTGGCGGACAGGTCCTTGAGCCCCGGAGGGGTAAAGGCGGATGCACGGAGCGCATCTACGATCTTTTTTTCGAGTTCGTTATTCTGGTTTGCCTTGCTGTGGGCCCCCGAGGTGACGCGGTCCTTCTCGAGGACGATACGCCCGTTCGAGGCACATTCATCAAGGACTGCCTGAAATATCTGGACATCCGTCCCGGGAAGGCGGCTGCGTAATTCTTCTTTCGATATGCCGACCTTTAAGGGATTCGCTTTATGGTATTCATCGACAAAAGCCAGGACCTTTTCTTTATAGCCGTTCCAAAAATTACTGTGGATATAGGTCTTCCCGACAAGCTTGACATCCGCATTCTTTGTCAGGATGCCGCCTGTCTTTTCGGTAAATGCAGGGTCCTTGCCGGTCATTATTGAAAGGATCTCCTGCTTTATGCCCCGATAAGAGCCCTTCATTATGTGATAGGCCGTTTTTTCAAGATCAGTGCCCGTATTCAAGATACCGTATGCCTCTTGAAGTGCGCCGGTTTTTCTCTTGTGCCGCGCGGGCATGATATCGAGGACCGACCCGCCGCCCACGGTCTGGACCGCATAAGAACCACGAAGGACAAACCGGTCGCCCGGAAAGACAACGATAGGTTTTTTGAAGACAAACTGCACGAATTGTTCCTGGCCCGGTTCGATCTGGTCTGAATTAAGCAGTACCAGGCGGGCCTCTTCCTGTGTTGTTGCGATATGAAAACGCAGGATGCTGTCATGCCGTATCGGTTTTATCGGAAGCTTCAAAAGTTTAAGAGAGGCATCGATACGGGATGTCAGCAAAAGCGTGTCGGGCCGCGCTATCATACTGCCGCGTTCGACGTCCTGCCTGTCGAGGCCCTGCAGATTGAGGGCGATCCTCTGGCCCGCCATCGCCTCCTTGACATCGTCGTGGTACGCCTGGATACTGCGCACCCGGGCCCTTCTCGCGAAGGGAAACAGTTCCACGTCCTCACCTATACTGAGCGAGCCCGATATGCACGTCCCCGTCACGATAGTGCCAAGGCCCTTTAAGGTAAAAACCCTGTCAACCGGCAGGCGGAATATGCCTTCACGCGACCTTTCCTCTATTTTGTCCGAAATGTCGCTGAGCAGCGATCTTAAGGCATCGAGGTTCTCGCCCGTCGACGCAGAGACGGCAACGACGGGAGCGTCTTCAAGCACCCGGCCTTTCAGGAAATCTCCGATATCCTCCTCGACGAGTTCGACCATATCGTCATCTACGAGATCCTTCTTTGTAATGACGACGATACCCTTCTTGAGGCCCAGCATCTCGCATATGTCGAGATGCTCCCGCGTCTGAGGCATCACGCCTTCATCTGCGGCGACGACGAGAAGCACGGTATCGATGCCCCATGCCCCTGCGACCATGTGGCGCACGAATTTCTCGTGGCCCGGCACATCGACAATGCCGACCAGGAGATCGTCGTTAAGATGCCAGTGGGCAAACCCCAATTCAGTGGTTATCCCTCTTTCCTTCTCTTCCTTCAGGCGATCGCAGTCAATTCCTGTAAGGGCCTTGATAAGCGAAGTCTTGCCGTGATCGATATGCCCTGCAGTCCCGATAATAATTCGTTTCATGTATGGGTAGAATATAGCATAAAAGACCGTAAATCGTAAGGCGTAAGGCGTAAGGCGTAAAAAGATCACCGGGAGCGGCAATCCTAAAATATTTTTCGCCTTTCGCCTTTCGCCTTTAGCCTTCTAATATTGACTTCACGGCCTGGTTTATGATTTATAAATGCATGGAAAAGATCAAGACTATATACAGCCCGGTATTTCTTACAGATTACCCTACTGTCGATTGCGAAAATCCCGACAGGGTGGAGTTCATTTACGCGAAGATCAAAGATATCGCTGACATTATCGAACCCGAGCCGTGCACCCTATCGGACCTTGCCTTATGCCATAGCGAAGCTATAATAAAGACCGTCGCACGGACCAAAGAGGTTTTTGACACCGCTATTTTGGCTGTCGGCGGAGCAATGATGGCCGCCGAGATCGCCTTAAGGGAGCCGTCTTTTGCCCTCATCAGACCGCCGGGCCATCATGCAGGACATAATTTCAACGGAGGTTTCTGTTTTTTCAATAATATGGCGATCGCCGTGAAGAACCTCCTTGCACACGATACGGTCGAAAGCGCGCTGATAGTCGACATTGATCTCCATTACGGAAACGGCACGCATGATATCGTTAAGTCGGATCCCAGGATCGCGTTCAGAGATATTGATGCACGGTCGAGAGAAGGATTTTTTAAGGACCTTGAAGAGGCCCTCGCCGACGCATCGAACTTCGATGTCCTGGGATGTTCGGTTGGATTCGACACATACGTCCGGGATTGGGGCGGCCTGCTGTACGGAGAGGATTATCATAAGGTTGGTTCCATGCTCTTTTCGGCCAATCAACGTCTCTTCTGCCTCCTGGAAGGCGGATACTATGTGGCAGATCTCGGCACCAACACCAGCTTTCTCCTTCAGGGTATCCTGAAGGCTTGTTCGTAGCTTCGGTTAGTGCTTTTATAGCAGGCATATATCTCGGGACTGTTCAACATTACACCATCGCATCCGTAGGGATCCCCCTTCTTGTTTTGCTGTTGCTCCTGCCCCTCTCCTTTCGGTTTCATTTCTATCGCCTGTCGGTCATAGTGCTTATTATTGCTTTTTTCCTGACCGGGATGTTAAGGGTATCGCTGACGGTTCGTGAAGATCCCCCGGTTCCCGGTAACATCCCTGACGTATACAGCGGGACGGTGGTCGAGTCGTCCCGGACCACAAAGGTCATCGAACTTAGCTCGCCTGCATCCTTGAACGGGGTAAAAGCCATTATCCGTTCGGAACGGCCTGCCGGCATCGGCGATACTGTCATCGCGTCCGGAACACTCAAGGAACTCGCTCTTAATTTCAAAAATCCCGGCCTCATTTCCTGGAAATGGATAAAAAGGCTTGAGGGAACGTTATGCGAGATCCGGGGGAACCTGATCTCAATACGCGAAAATCCCGGGATGATCGAATCGGTACGGCGATATTGTGCCGGAAAGATCGATGCAAGCGGCGCTGTGCACGCCGGCGTGATAAAAGCTCTTACTATTGGCGATACGGCAGGAATCACCGATGCTACAAAAGAACTTTTCCTGAAAACGGGAACAACGCATATCCTGTCAATATCAGGATCACACCTCGCAGTCGTCACCGCTTTTGTGTTCTTCGTAGTCACCTATCTCTTGCGCATCAATCCAAAATTGCGCCAAAAAGGAGCGGACCGGCGTTATGCCGCGCTTATCACGATCCCTTTTGCTATAGGATTTATGTTGATAAGCGGTTCGAGCCTTCCGGCCATACGGTCGACCATCATGGCCGTTGCTTACATGCTCGCAATCATCTTAGATCGCGGCCGACACATCGAAAATGGCCTTTTCCTCGCTGCTCTTGCAATATTGACGATCTATCCTTTTTCCGTGTTCTCGCCTTCATTTCAACTGACCTTTATCAGCGTTCTCTTCATAATCCTTGCGAATAAGGCCTACGGGCACAAACTCGTTCAAATGCCCCGCTTCCCCCGATGGCTGCTATCTATGGTCCTCGTAACAATAACCGCCACAGCGGGGACCCTTCCTGTAGTTCTCTATCATTTTTATGGTTTTAACCCGTTAAGTATGTTCCATAATCTTATAGCCGTCCCTCTCATGTGCATTATAGCGACCCCTTTGTCTCTC
>CAIQJW010000012.1 GCA_903872255.1 uncultured delta proteobacterium
CCTGAACGCCGCAGAAAGACTTGCCGGCGGGGGTTTCTCGGCGGGGGTTATCGACCTTTTCGATATCTCGGATTTTGACGCAGAAAGATTTCACACAACACTTTCGGCATACCCGGCTGTTATCACCCTTGAAGAAGGCTTCCGCGGACGGGGCGGCGTCGATGCGATGCTCTTCGAGTTCATCGCCAGAAACGGTCTGCCGTGTCGTATGTTCAATATCGGCGTGGAAGGTGGTTACCGTTTTGACCTTGGTTCACGGTTAGAACTCCATGAAAAGGCAGGGATCGGGCCCGATTCGGTGTACCGCAATGCGATACAATTTTTGAAATCATTTACTCAATGAAATGGTGAAAATATGATGAAATTTCCCTTAATGCGCAACAATATCCTTCGTGAAGACCTTGATGCGGTTATCGAGCACTTGAAACAGGACGACCCGATACTGACACATGGGGCAAATGTGAAAGCTTTTGAGGCGGAATGGTCTGAATGGCTTGGTGTAAAACACAGCGTTTTTGTTAATTCGGGGGCATCGGCTAACCTGCTGACCATGGCTATTCTCAAAATTCGCCACCCCAGCGGGGGAGAGATCATCACTCCCCCGCTGGGGTGGGTCTCTGATGTGGCCTCTGTCCTTCAGAACGGCTTTTACCCTGTCTTTGCAGATATCAACCCAAGGACCCTGGCGATGGATACGGTGCAAATCCTTAGCAAGATCACAGATAGAACGCGGGCGGTTTTTCTCACCCACGTGCAGGGTTTCAACGGCTTGACCGATGAACTGCTCGACGAACTGAAGAGGCGTAGCATCCCCCTGATAGAAGATGTCTGCGAATCTCACGGCGCGAAACACAACGCCAGGCTTCTGGGATCCCTGGGCTGGATATCTAATTTTTCTTTCTACTATGCCCACCATATGAGCACCATTGAGGGAGGCATGATATGCACCAGCGACCCGGACGTCTATCAGCAGGCCCGTATGCTACGTTCCCACGGCATGGTCCGGGAATCGACAAGTGAAGACATCCGCACCGCATATCAAAACGGACATCCTGACCTGAATCCGGATTTTATTTTTGCATATCCTGCCTATAATATGCGGAACACCGAAATCGGCGGCATCCTGGGGCGCAGCCAGCTCAAACGGCTGGATAATATCGTAAGCAGGAGAACCGAAAACCTCATTCGTTTTCTGGATAAGATAGATTCGACAAAGTACCACACAGATTTTAAACTGGAAGGGTCCAGCAATTACGCGTTCAACCTCATCTTAAAGGAAGCGGATGATGACCTCGTTGAACGTGTCATGCGTAAGATGCGGGAATCCGGCATCGAGTTCCGAAGGGGCAGTGCGGGAGGCGGCAACCAGATCCGCCAGCCGTATTTAAAAGGCATCGTGCCGGACGGCCACTATCGGAATTTCCCTGAAACAGAGCATATCCACTTTTATGGGTTCTATATCGGCAACTTTCCTGATCTCAAGCTTGAGGAAGTGGATGAGCTCTGCTCCATCCTGAACGCGGTGTGAGGCGAACGTGACCCAGACTGTGATCCTTGCCGGGGATTGAGTACGCGTCTTCGCCGTGTCGTGTTTGACCTTCCGGCAAGATTCGTTGAGACGGGCAACCCGGCTGTGATCCCGATACATGCCTCGCGGGAAATAGATAATTACAGACTGTCAGTCCGCCACTCCGCAAGAAACTTCAAGACCGTATGCAACTCGTTGACAGACGCCGTTAAAGCCTGTCATTGCGTTGACTTATGCGTCAGATTCTGGTAAAATTGACAATCTAAAGGAGGCATGTATGCCTTATCTTTCGTTACCGCTTCAATACAAGCCTCTTCGGTTAATACAGGAGCAGGTTTTCCTGCATTGAGCATAAACTTCATTTCATCCAGGTTGCGTATTACATACAGGAGGTAACACCATGGGTAAAGTAGAAGTATTCGAGAACAAGCGCCCCGTACTCGGTATCAACAGTCTTGGAAGGATTGGAAAATTGACGCTCTGGCATCATGTCGCGCGGAAATACTTCCAGGAGATCGTGGTTAACCTTGGCCGTGATGTCGGCACCGGTATTCCGGCAATTGCCCAGATCATTGAAAAAGATGCGACATATGGAAGTATCCATCGTTTCCTCTATGGCATAAAATCGAAGCGGATAATCGAGATCGTAGATGAGAAGAAAGGAAAGCTCCTTATAGACGGTATCCCCGTCACGATCCTTCGTGATAAACGGAACCCTGCCGAGATAGGATGGCGGGACCATTCGGTGGACCTCGTCATCGAGGCAACCGGCAAATTTCAGGACCCCACGATCGCTGCGGACGACAAGGGCGGCTCGATAAAAGGCCACCTTGCAAGCGGTGCGAAGGCCGTTATAAATTCATCCGCTTTCAAGATAAAGAACAAGGCATTGTCGATACCGGACGATGCCGTAACGCTTATCTACGGCATAAACCATACTGCGTTTGATTATAAGAAACACAAGGTCATTTCCGCTGCCTCATGCACGACAACGGGCCTCGCGCACATGATAAAACCGCTCTTGAACAATGCGGCTACAAGCAAGATCCTGACAGCGTCAATGTCGACAATACATGCCGTCACGAATACACAGAGCATTCTAGATAAGACGCCGAAGGCCGGTGAGAAGGACTTGAGGAAGAACCGCAGCACTCTCAATAACATTATACTCACGTCAACAAACGCCGCGGCGGCGTTGATCCAGGTCATCCCCGAGGTAAAGGACATCGGTTTTATGGCTGATTCCATCCGCGTGCCAACCACTACCGAATCACTGATCGTCCTTAATCTGACGTTCCAGACCAAGGCCGGCGCTGACGGAAAAAAGGAATCTGTGACGACGAAGATGCTCAATGAGCTATACCAGAAGGCAGCCGATAATGATCCCGAACACCTCGTTATATTTTCGATGGAACAGAACGTTTCCACGGATCTCATAGGCACTGATGCGGCCATAGTCATCGAGGGTCAGTTCAACCACACAAGAACGGCATTCATCGATGTTGATGTGGCCGGCATCCCCAATGTGCCCGACGAATTGCTGAAGGCCCTTCCCCAGGGCCATATGAGAGTACCCGTCGTCCACGCCAAGATATTCGGCTGGTATGATAATGAATACGGAAGCTACACCAACCGGATGGGCGACCTGGCCGTGTATGTGCATAAAAGCATGACATAGAAAAACCGTAAAGCGTGAGCACGTAAGGCGTTAAAACAAATACAGCCCCGGATAATCTCCGGGGCTTTTTATTTCAGGTAAAGCGAAAGGTACGCTTTACGCTTTACGGTCTTTACAGGGTTATCTTATACGATTCTTCTTTCTCTATCCCATGCTTGCCGAAGTAGACTGCACCGGTCCATCCGTCGATGCTGATGTAGTCCCCTCCCCTGATGATCTGTTTCTCGCACTGGCTGAAAGCTTCATTCTCGTATACATGCAGTTTGCTGAAACCTACGACCCCTACCTTGTTGAGCTGGGGTATCGTTACGGCGGCGTGTGATGTCCCGCCGCCGCGTGCGGTCAATATCCCTTCTACTTTCAGGATTATCCCGACATCGTCAGGGACTGTGTCAGGCCTGATCAGAATAAGAGGTTCTTTGGCATTTTCCCTGCGGTATTTCTCTATTTCTTCCTCGGAATATACGACGCGCCCGGTCAGCGCACCGCCGCTGACCCCGATCCCGATTCCCAACAATGATTGTCCGAGCTCCTGGGTGTCCTTGAATGACAGCACTTTTCCCGCCCCGCGCTGCACCATATCCCGGGTCTGAAGAATATAGAGACCCTTCGGCAAATTGCTTTCAAACGTGAATTCTATCTCCTGGTGGTTAAATCCCTTCTCATAAACGAGGAATTCTGAGAGCCGCACAAGTTCCGCATAGATCTCGGGAAAACGTTTTTCGAGAGAGATCATCGACTGCCGCATCTCGGAAACGCGCTGCTTCTCGGATATCGGGTATGTTTCAACCAGGCCCGAAACGATATCGTCACCCTGGACCCCGAATATAAAATCGCCGTACAATGCAACATTCTGGGATGACCCGCGCGGATCGCGCGTAAAGATCACGCCGGACCCGGAATTCTCGTTGAGGTTGCCGAAAACCATGGCCTGAACAACGACGGCCGTGCCCCATTCATCGGAGACGTGCATCTGATGCCGGTATATTTTGGCCTGTTGCGAATCCCACGATGCAAATACGAGCATGATGGCATCCTGGAGCTGCTTTTGCGGATCATTGCTGATCAGAATACCGCGATCCTCCATCGCCTGCTTGTACGACAGGGCCAATTGCCTCATCTCGTCCGGCTGGAATTGGATCTTCTTTGTCACACCGTATTTCAATTTGTAGCTGGTCATGACCTCGTCAAAGATATTTCTTTCCACGTCCTGGAACATCCCCCATGTCTGCAGGAACCTCCGATAAGAATCCCACGCTGCCCAGTGGTATTCCGGATTGCGGCTTAAACCCTCGGCAATCGTCTCGTTTAATCCGACATTCAAAAATGAATGCATCATTCCGGGAAGTGATATGGTCGCGCCGCTTCGCACGGACAACAAAAGAGGATTCCTGGGATTCCCGTATTTTTTTCCGGTAACACGTTCCAATGATTGTATTTCACTGAAGATGCGGGCGCTCAAGTCCTTAAAGATATACTTATACCCGACAACTGCATCGTATCCCCTGAAAACCTCGGTCGTGATAATAAAGCCCGGCGGAACGGGAAAACCAAGCGATGCCATTTCCTTCAGGAAATACCCCTTGTTCCCGATCAGCACCTGGTTATCGATCTCCTTCCGTTTTTTATAGATCGGGGATATCGTCAACTCGGGGATATAAGCCATCACGAGATTAAGGATCTGCTTGTTATTCTTGAATTTTTCGACCTCCTGGCCCAGCGCGCGGATTATGGAATTGATAAAATTGTCAAAAACCTGCAGGCCAAAAGCCGCGGCGATTATCGACCGGATAAAATTCTCCGAATGTCTGTAGGTGATCTCCTGAATGGACCGGCCTTCTTCCCCATCGCCCTTCCCTGCCGTCATCTGCCCGATTATAACGGGCAAGTTCTGCGCATGCATGTCGATATAGTAATCACGGATAATATCCTGTATCTGCTTTGAAATGAATTGAAAGATATCGATATACTGGTCGATGGAGAACTGACGTATCTGCAGGGCGGACGTGATATACCGCATCTTCGACACAAGGCCTTCCGTGGCGATCCCGTCCATATCCAGCGCCTTCACATATAGCCAGAGATATTTATGGATCGTCATCAGCGTGCTTTTCGTAATGAATTTCAGGTTAAGAGACTGGATGAGTTTATCAAAAAGCATCGTGGCAAGACTTTCAAGACGGAACGTGAGCCCCATTGCCTCAAATTTTTCTTCCCGGTAAGTTCCGTACATGGATGGTATCCCGGCTGCTATGTGCCTTTTATGATAGATGTTTTCAAAATAATCGGTCTTGACAGGAGAGAGGATCTTTGCTTTCAGTGCTGTCAGCATGTCGAGCGTAATGGTGAGCGCAACGTAATGGTCTTTTCTCTTCAATGCCCTTTTCAGGGACCGGATCTTGGGGATCTCCAGCATGCAGGATATTTCGAGGTCCCTGAGGAGGTCGATATGCTGGTGATTATACTTCTTGTAAATGAGTTGATAATAACGCAGGATCAGCTGGGCCCTTTCCCGTTCCCTCGCACTTATCTTGCGTATGCCTTTGACCTCTTTCAGTATGCGGGCAGAATCCCATTCCAGGAAATTTCTCGGATCGTCCTTGGCACGCATCAGGAGACTCTTGAATGCTATGTGAAGGTCATCGAACCACTCACCCTCGCTCTTAACCTGATCGAAAACTTCCTGAGGAAGATGAGGCTTTATGAATGACTTATCGCCCGTTGCCCAGTACCGGAAGATATCCTCAGTAAACGGAACGAGGAGGCTGTTGCTTTCGACGTGCGATTGCTTTCTGAGATAATAAACAAGTTTGTCGTTCCGCGATGAGAGTTCATCAGCATTGGTCGATGTCTCGCGCAGTTCCCCTTCCGCCCCGATCTCCGTGAAAAATATCGGAAACAGCCGCAGAAGCTGCTTCGCCAGGTTATAGGACGGCGTAACATCAGAATTCAGGAACGTCGAGATCTCCTTCTGGAAAAGGTCGGTATCCTTGACGAAGATACCCTTGCGCTCAAGGTTGACGACGAGGGCCGACAGGAGCCTTTTTGTCCAGCGCGGCCTGAAGCCTATTATTCTGAGCCACGACCGGATATTCTCGATATGCGAAGGATTGGACTTGATCTGCCATTCTTCGGTAGAACCTTCGATATCGGGATATTGAAAACCGAATGCGATCAGTTCGTCGATAAACGAATCGACGAGCGGATGGTTATTTTGATCGAAAACGCCTTTGGCGAGCGTCGTTATGCAATCTATGATCTTCGATTGATGCTTGCCGCCCCGACCCGTGCGTTTCATCGACGCAAAGACCTTTTCGATAAACTCGTTCAGGTCCTGGTCGCCCGTCTGCCCAAACACCTTTCCGAGGCATCTGTTGATCTCAATAAGCGCCGATGCATGGATATCGACGAGTCCGGGTACATTGAGAACCCGGAAGAGGAAATCGAGCTTGACCAGAAAGCGCCTGTCAGAGAATGCATCCGATCTTTCAAGGTCGTCGGCAACAAGCATGTACCCGTTCACGATCTGAAAATAATCCGGTACGTCGAGATATCCCCACATCCCCGAATCGGTCCGCGATCGCACGTTTTTATGGAGGACTTCCAGCCGGTCGAGAAGCTGTCCGATATGAATATGGCTCAACGGGTCAACGATTTCCTTAAATTGAGCCAGCACCTCCCCCTCATTGCTTTCCGAATCGAACCATTCGACCGGGTCAGGCTGCGTTATCCAAAATTCGTAGGTGCTCCGGAACATAGTATAGAGGAGATCGCCGAGGACCGTTTCGTCAAAGGCGCACCCTTTTTCTTTAAGAATTCCCAGTGTTGTTTTGAAATACGTCGAGGATTTCCGGAGAAATGGATGCTCCCCTTTCTCGGCGTACGCAAAAAGTGATGAAAAAACGGCAAAGACGAGCTCCAGGTTCCTGGCCAGCCTATCCTCGCCCTTTGTGAGCATAGTATTTAAGAACTCGAACAAATACCGGACAGCACTATCCTGAACATTTTCATCACGGGAGGTGAAAATAGTGCTTATGTAAATATCGGAAAGAAGACGAAGGGCCTGCAGCCCATTCTCATGACGGTTGAAATCATAAAAATCGCCGATCGACAGGCTTTTTACCTGAGTCAGGACATAATCCCAGTTAACGAACGGATGATTGAGTTCGATAAGCAAATCTTCCAACCGGCGCATGATGCCGTAATGCCCCTGCATCATGTCCATCAGGACCCTGTATTTTTCCGGTATCTCGACGATTGCCTTCGTTCTTTCG
>CAIQJW010000013.1 GCA_903872255.1 uncultured delta proteobacterium
CCCTCATGGGATTTCTCAAAACAAGGGCCGACCAGGCGCCCCTTTATCAGGTCAAAGATGTCTACATGAAAGGTACAACGCAGGAGAATGCCCCGGCGGCCATTCAGAATAAACAGCAGGCAGCCCTGAATGATGTCATGCGTGATAAGGCCGTTGTTGGGTCGATCATTAAAGACTGGGTCAAGGAAGGTACCTGATAAATGAACGTTGAAGACCTCTCCGGAGTCAGAAAGGCTGCTATCCTCCTTCTCACCATGGATGATGAGGTAACAAAGGAGGTCATGAAGGGGCTCGATGAACAGGAGATCGAGGCCATCGGGAAAGAGATAACGAGCCTGAAGCTCATACCGGACAATGTCGTCCACAGGGTCCAGGAAGAGTTCATGAGCAGGATTTCGAAGAAAAGCAAGAACGTGGTCGGGGGAGAGAGCAGGTTCCGCCAGCTGGTCAAAGAAAGCTTCGACGAAGAGAAAGCAGAGATCCTCCTTGGCCAGCTCGATACAAAGAAGGGCGTCCCCGGTGAATTTCTAAAACGCTGCGATCCTCGTGTGCTGGCAAATGTGATCAGGGAAGAGCATCCCCAGACAATGGCCCTTGTCCTGTCCGTTCTCGGCACAAAAAAAGCCGGAGAGGCGATAAGCTGTCTTCCTGACAGGGTGCATACCGATGTCGTCGTGAGGATGGCACATCTTGAAAAGGTCGGCCTCGGCATTCTTGCGGAAGTTGAAAATGTCATACGGGAACAGCTTGAAGGCACGATGGGCGGGGTCCAGGGCAAGCAGTTAGGTGGTGTTGAGGCTGTCGCAAGCATTTTGAACCAGATGGACAGGACCCTCGAATCCGAGCTGTTAGGTAAATTGGAAGAAACGAACCCTGAGCTGGCTGAACGCATCCGGCAGCTCATGTTCACCTTTGAAGACCTTGGTAATCTTGATGACAGGAGCGTCCAGGTACTTCTTAAAGAGATCTCGTCCGAGGATTTGGGCGTGGCCTTGAAGGGCGCATCGGACAGTATGAAAGAAAAGATATTCTCCAACATGTCGGAGAGGGCCTCAGCGATGCTCAAGGAAGATCTAGAGGTGATGGGCCCCGTACGTTTGTCCGATGTGGAGAAGGCCCAGGTGAAGATCGCAATGGTTGCCAAAACGCTCGAAAGTGAAGGCAAGATCTTCCTCTCGCGCGGCGGCGAAGAGTTCATTTGAAAACATACGCTATGGAGACTTTTACCTTACATGATCTCGCAACGGAAGCCCCGGAAGAGGCATCTTCCGGTTTTGTTAAATTGTTCAGCGAAGAAGAGTCCGGTTTCGAAGGCCATGGGTCGTCCCCCGGCTCCGCCCCTCCGGTGATAAATCTTGAAGAGGAAGCAAGGCGGGTATTTGAAGAGGCCTACGCCGAGGGTGAAAAGGCCGGACATAAAATGGGCATGCAGAGGGTCGAGCCTCTCGTCAAAAGGCTGGGGACTTTTCTTGCAGAATTGTCCGTATTTAAAGAAGAGCTCGTCAAGCGTGCCGAAAATCTGTCCACCGAGCTGGCGCTCATATTTGCCGAGGCGATCATTCTGAAGGAATGCAGGGACGATCGCGAGATTGTCCTCGGAATGGTCAGGAAAGCCCTGTCCTTATGCGAGGATAGAAGCGGTACGACCATCCGGCTCCGCAGAGAGGACGCCGAGCGTATCTCCGCAGAGGAATCGAGCCATTTCAAGATAGTCAAGGACGATACCCTGCATGAGCCCGGATTTATCATCGAGACAAATTTCGGCGATATCGATGGACGTATTTCCGTGCAGATAGAAGAATTAAAGAGGGAATTCCTAAATGGACGCATCGACTGACGGGACATTATCGCTGACACGCGATATGCTGGCAAACCTGTACCCCTACCGCGTGTACGGGAGGGTGAACCAGGTGGTGGGACTTGTCATAGAAGGAAAGGGGCCTATATCGTCCGTCGGGGATTCCGCGCTTATTTACCCCGTCGACAGCAACGTTCCTATCGATGCAGAAGTGGTTGGGTTCCGTGATGGCAAGACCCTTCTCATGCCGCTGGGAGATATTCGGGGAGTCGGGATCGGTTCACGGATCCTTTCCAAAAAGAAGAACGCCGACATCGCTGCGGGTGAAGGTCTCCTTGGCCGGGTTATCGACGGGCTCGGCAACCCGATGGATGGAAAAGGGCCGCTCAATTGCACCGAATCTGTTCCTATCTATCACGAAACGGTTAATCCGATGCGCAAAAAGCGCATTACGGAACCGCTCGATTTAGGGGTTCGGAGCATCAACGGCCTTCTGACATGCGGCAAAGGACAGAGGCTCGGCATATTTGCAGGTTCCGGGGTAGGCAAGAGCGTCCTTCTCGGGATGATCGCCCGTCATACCGAGGCTAACGTGAATGTTATCGGCCTTATAGGCGAACGCGGCCGCGAGGTGCGCGAGTTCATCGAACGGGACCTTGGCGACGCGATCAAGAACTCGGTTGTCGTTGTTGCGACATCCGACCAGCCGCCGCTCATCCGGGTGCGAGGGGCTTTCCTGACAATAGCGCTTGCGGAATACTTTCGGGACCGCGGAAGCGACGTGCTGCTCCTCATGGATTCCCTGACCCGTTTCAGCATGGCCCAGAGAGAGATCGGCCTCGCCATCGGTGAACCGCCTACTTCCAAGGGATATACACCGAGCGTCTTCTCATTGCTCGCAAAAGTGCTCGAAAGGGCAGGAAACGGGTATGGCGAAGGAACAATGACAGCCATATACACCGTCCTCGTCGAAGGCGATGACCTGGATGACCCCATTGCCGATGCAGCGAGGTCTATCCTCGACGGCCACGTGGTACTGTCGCGGAAGCTTGCCGATGCGAACCATTACCCTCCTATAGATGTTCTTCGAAGCGTCTCGAGGCTCATGAAGGACATTACGCCGGATGAGCAAAATGAATATGCCAGCCGCATCGTGGAAATACTCGCGGAGTTCGAACGGGCCGAAGACCTGATCAACATAGGCGCCTATACGCCTGGCAATAATAAAAAGATTGACCATGCGCTTGCGATGATCGATAAGGTCAGGACGTTTCTCCAGCAGGGAGTTGATGAGCGGGTGAGGTTTGAAGAAACCCAGAACAGCATGAAGATCCTTTTTTATGTATAGTCCTACCCCCCGTTCGTCATTCCGGCGAAAGCCGGAATCCA
>CAIQJW010000014.1 GCA_903872255.1 uncultured delta proteobacterium
AGCCACACCTGTCAACACTGGACCCCTGCTTTGTACAGCAATCTTCTGTTTAATCAACCTTGACCTGTCCGCTGACTTCTTCAAGCTGTTTCTTGATATTGGCAGCTTCGTCTTTGGATACAGCTTCTTTAACCGCTTTCGGTACTCCTTCTACGAGATCCTTGGCTTCTTTGAGCCCAAGCCCCGTGATCGCACGGACAACCTTGATGACCTGGATCTTCTTTTCCGCTTCATAGCCGGTCAACGTTACGTTGAATTCGGTCTTCTCTTCCACGGCTTCCGCCGCAGGGCCTGCTGCCGCACCGGCGCCCGCTCCTTGTGCCATCATCGGCATTGCAGCCTGTACGCCAAATTTATCTTCCAATTCCTTCACGAACTCCGAGAGTTCGAGCACAGTCATATTTTCAATGAACTGAATAACTTCTTCGCGTGAAATAGCCATTTATTTGATCCTCCTTTTATGCTTGTTCTTTTTGTACCTTGATCGAATTAAGAACAAGCATGAGCTTGTTCAGATTTCCTGACAAGGCATAGACGAGACGGGTCGGCTGACCCTTGAGAAGCCCTACCAATTTGGCAAGCAAGACATCCCGCGACGGAAGAGTTGAAAGTTTCTGGATATCTTCCGCGGTAATCATACGATTGCCGATATATCCTGCCTTCATCTTCAGGTTGGGCATCTCTTTGGCCAGGCCGGCAATCACCTTCGCGGGACCGATCGGGTCCGCATTGGTACAAATGATCGCGTTAGGACCATCGAATTTGTCGTTAAGAGCTTCCGCTTTTGTGCCTTTTGACGCTATTCTGAGAAGAGTGTTCTTGACGACGGTGAAATCCGTGCCAACATTGCGTAGCTCCCGTCTCAGTTTTGTTACCTGGGCGACATTCATACCGCTGAAGTCCGCCAGGAAAAGGCAGTCGAGCTCTTTTAACTTCGACCCTAATTCTTCAACAACTTTTGTTTTCTTTTGCCGTTCCAATGGTTTTTATCCCTCCTTTCTCTGGAATATGTATGGAAAGTCAGGGGAGAGACCATGCTACGAAAAGCCTCGGCAGGCCGTTATCGCTTACTGATGCTCTGAATGAAAAAAAAGCATCACACCTGCTGTCTCTGACCTTTTCCCTATTTCGTCAAGCTTCGTGCATAAGAAGGATCGACTTTTATACCCGGGCTCATGGTGGTACTAATCGCCATACCTTTTACATACGTTCCTTTACTTGTCTGTGGTTTTAGCCTGATCACCGCATCGAGGAGTGAATTGAGATTTTCCGAAAGCTTCTCTTTCCCAAAACTTATCTTTCCCACGGGCACATGGAGGTTTCCTGCCTTGTCAACCCTGAATTCTACGCGGCCTGCCTTCATTTCCTTAACCGTTTTGGCTATATCGAAGGTCACCGTGCCGACCTTCGGGTTAGGCATAAGGCCCCGAGGTCCAAGAATCTTACCTAGTTTACTTACCATGCCCATGACATCGGGCGTTGCGATGGCCTTATCGAAATCCATCCATCCTTTCTGGATCTTTTCAATAAGATCTTCGGCGCCGACTGTGTCCGCACCGGCATCCTGGGCCTCTTTCTCTTTTTCGCCTTTCGCGAAAACCAGAACGCGGACCGATTTGCCCAAACCGTGAGGAAGCGCTACCGAGCCGCGGACCATCTGGTCCGCATGGCGCGGGTCTACTCCCAAACGTAATGCAAGTTCGACTGTTTCGTCGAATTTTGCAAAACAGATCTGGGGCAACAACTCCAGCGCCTCATCCATTTCATAACGTTTTTCGCGATCGATCTTCTTTCTCGCTTCGACATATTTCTTTGCA
>CAIQJW010000015.1 GCA_903872255.1 uncultured delta proteobacterium
ATAATGAGGGGAATACTCCCCTCATGTGCGCCATCAATAACAAGTTCCCGGGAATTATCAGTTATCTCATCTCCCATAATACAGACCTGACAATAACAAATATACACAACAAGACCGCCATGGACCTTGCCAAAGAGAAAAACCTGATGAGGGTCGTGACGGACCTGAAATTTAAGCTTGCCGAAATGCAGAGGCAGATTTCCTGATCCGTCCTTTCCCCCACCGTTATCCCCACAACGCCGTCATCCCGGCCCCCGAGCCGGGATCTAAGGTTTTTCTTTTTGAGCCCTTTGAACATCATAACACCAGAAACAATAATAGAAGCAAAACCTTGGATCCCGGATCAAGTCCGGGATAACGGCGTTGTGGGTAATTGCGACACAGTCTCTGCCGGCAGGCGCTAAATCCGCTGTGAATGGCGCTTGAATAGCCGAATTGACGACGGATAATCGCGTAATAACACTTACTTATTTAATTCTCCTCAAGATTATGCTACAATATGGAACCTGACCGAATAAGGATCAAAATTTATCGGAGGCGTAATGTTTGATGTAGGAGAAGTTGCAGTATATCCAGGGCACGGAGTTGGCCGGATCGAGTCTATCGAAGATAAAGAATTTTCCGGCACGAAGCAGTCTTTTTATATTATTCGTATCCTTGATACGGATATGACCATCATGATCCCGATCGACGGGGCAAAAAATGCGGGCTTACGGATGGTGATAGATGCCTCCGAGGTTTGCAGGGTTTATGATATTTTAAGGGACAAGAACATTGTTCACGACAATTCACCCTGGAACCGGCGCTACAAAGAATACATGGAAAGGATCAAAAGCGGTTCTATTTACGAAGTGGCGACCGTGTTAAAAGAGCTCTACAACCTGCGATACTGGAAAGAGCTTTCCTTTGGCGAAAAGAAAATGTTCGAAATGGCAAGGAATCTTATCACCAAAGAACTGTCCATGTCGTTAGCCACTGAAGAGATGGCAATTGGGCAGGAAATCGAAGAGATCTTCCTCGCAAACAACAACAGCAGCCAGAAAAGGAATACCGCTAATCACCATAAAGGCTGATTGTGTGGATATATTTGCTCAGATAATCCTTCTCACCGTCACAACGCTCTCCGGTTATTTCATACTGAAAGAACTTCTTTCGAGCGGCATCTGGGGGCTTGTCGGGGCAACATTCGGCCTTATACTCGGATATGCCGTCCTGAAGATCGAGGCCAGGCTCAAAGATATACCGTTAAAGATCATCCTCGGGAGCCTCGTCGGTATCGTAGTGAGCCTTTTCGTTGCGAACCTTTTCGTATCCCGCGTCCTCCTCGCCCTTATCCAGGATATCCCTTTAACATTGCCTATCTATATCCTGTTCTATTTTATCATGGGTTATCTCGGTTTCGTTCTGGGAAAAGAGAAGAGCAAGACCCTGGACCTCTCCAAGGTCCCGCTGTTTGAAAAGCTTGAAGAAGCAAAGGATATCAAGCTTCTTGATACCAGCACCATTATAGACGGACGGATCGCCGATATATGTGAAACGGGTTTTATCCAGGGGACATTTATCATCCCTCAATTCGTTCTCTATGAGATCCAGCACGTCGCCGATCATCAGGATTCCATCAAGAGAACGCGGGGGCGCCGCGGGCTTGATGTCCTGCACAGGCTGCAGAAACAGACATTTCTCAGTGTCAAGATAGTTGATTATGATTTCCCCAAATTGAAGGACGTGGATACCAAGCTTATCGCCCTTGCGAAACGTTTGGGGGGAAAGATCATAACAAACGATTATAACCTTAACAAAGTCGCGGAATTACAGGGCATCGAAGTCCTTAACATGAACCAGCTGGCAATGTCCCTCAAGCCAACGCTGCTTCCAGGCGAACAGATGAGCGTCAAGGTCGTCCGCGAAGGGAAAGAACATGGGCAGGGGATAGGGTACCTTGATGACGGCACAATGATTGTTGTAGACGATGCCCGCAAATACCTTGGAAAGGCCGTAGACGTTGTTGTAACCAGTGTTTTGCAGACGACTTCGGGCAGGATGATCTTCTCGAAACTTAAAGAAAACGCAGACAAAGATTTTATCTTTCCGGACGAGTATCAACGAGAAGAGCAGGCGTGAAAATACAATGAGAACAATTGCGATCATTCTTGCCGGCGGCGCAGGAAAGAGAATGGGCACCTCCACCAACAAACAATTCCTCCTTATCGAGAACAAGCCGATCGTCGTGCATACCCTGCAGATATTCGAAGACTGCAGGGCCGTTGACGGCGTTTATCTTGTGGTCAACCAGAAGGACCTGCCCCTTATCCAGAAGGAGATCCTCGAAACATACAAATTTAACAAGATAATGAAGCTTGTCATCGGCGGAAAGCTCAGGCAGGACTCCGTGCGCAACGGGCTAGAGGCGATCGAGCATGCCTGCGATATCGTGGTAATACACGATGGGGCCCGCCCTTTTATAACGCCGGCATTTATCGAAAAAGGGATCTTCCTCATGGAGATGTACGACGCGGTCATACCGGCATTGCCGGTGCAGGATACAATCAAGGTCATATCGAAGGAAGGTTTTGTGGTAAAAACTCTCGAACGGGAGTCTTTATGGCACGTGCAGACACCGCAGACATTCAAATACCCGATCATCATGAAAGCTTACCGTGAAGGCATGGCGAAGAAGCGTTACGGTTATGACGATGCCACATTTATCGAGCACCTTGGAAAAAAAGTAAAGGTTATCGAGGGCTCTCCCTATAATATGAAGATAACGACCCCCGAAGACCTTACTATCGCGCGAGGCCTGCTTTCACAGCTTAAAGGAAATATATGAGGGTAGGGATAGGGTTCGACGTTCACCGCTTCGCGGACGGAAGAAAGCTTATCCTCGGGGGAGTCGAGGTCCCCTTCGAGATGGGCCTTCTCGGCCATTCCGATGCCGATGTTCTTCTCCATGCGATAACCGACGCTATCCTTGGAGCAATGGGCGAGGATGATATCGGGGTTCATTTTCCGGATACCGATGCCGCAACTGAAGGCATTGACAGTGCTGTCATCCTTGCAAAGATCGCCGGGCTTACGGCAAGGAACGGGTACCGCATCGTCAATGTCGACAGCGTTCTCGTGGCGCAAAGACCGAAGATCGCGCCGTATCGCGCTGCGATGAAAGAAAGGATAGCCGGTATCCTTTCGATCGGCCCGGAAATGGTCGGGATCAAGGGCAAGACGACAGAAGGGCTTGGGTTTGCCGGGCGCGGCGAGGGTATCGCCGCCCATGCCGTTGTCCTTCTCGAGAAACTGTAAATGACGGGATATTCAGGGTATACGTTGCGATAATGATCAAGGTAAGATTTGCCCCCAGCCCTACCGGGCACCTTCATATCGGGAATGCCAAAACAGCCCTCTATAATTATCTTTTTGCCCGCAAGGCAGGCGGAACATTCGTCCTTCGCATGGAAGACACGGATATAGAACGCTCCGAAGCAATATACGAACGATCGATAATGGATGACCTTGCCTGGCTCGGCATAACGTGGGACGAAGTCCCGATGCGCCAGTCCGAACGGCTTGATCTCTACGGGGCCCATGCGAAAGCGCTGCTCACGAAAGGGTTCGCCTATAAGTGCTTCTGCACGGAGGAAGAACTCGCTGCATCGCGGCAGCGATCGCTCGGCAAGGGCGAGCCTCCGCGTTACAGCGGTAAATGCAGAGACCTTTCGGGCGACGAGGCCGGACGGCTGGAGAACGAGGGGAAAGCATTTACTGTCCGCTTTCGGGCCGATGCGAGGCCGATCACATTTCACGACGGGATACGGGGTGAGATTTCATTTCCGCGCGGCCACGTAGACGACCTCATCATCTTGAGGAAAGACGGGACCCCGACGTATAATCTCGCGGTGGTTGTCGACGATATGCTGATGGGCATTACGGACGTTATACGCGGCGCCGACCACATCTCGAACACGCCGAAACAGATAGCGCTCTTCAGCGCATTTAGCACCCCGGCACCCCGGTATGCGCACCATTCCCTGCTTATCGGGTCGGACAAAAAGCCCTTAAGCAAGAGGCATGGCGCCACGCGCGTCCTTGATTTCCGTTCGATGGGGATAATCAGGGAGGCCCTTGTCAATTACCTCGGCACGATGGGCAGAAATACAGCGGCTGAGATAATGGACGTGGATGAGCTTGTCGGGACATTTTCCCTCGATTCCGTCTCGGCATCCGATAATATCTTTGATATGGAAAAGCTTCTCTGGTTTAACAGGGAATATCTCAAGCGTATGCCGCTCGATAAGCTCATTGAGGAAACGGGGCTTATGCCGGATGAAGCCGAGCTGGTCTTAGCCGTCAGGGACAATGCATCTACCGTCAACGATCTTAAGGATTACATGGAGATCTTTACAAAGCCGGAGCTCGGCGAACGGGCGCTCGATTATCTTGCGAAGACCCGGGGGGTAAATGAGATCGCGTGCGAGATCAAAGACCTTTTGTCCGGGAATGCGAATATTTCTTTCGAGGAGCTTACGAACCGGATAGGCACGCCTCAAGATATCAAGAAGAAGGACCTCTTCATGATATTGCGGGCTTTTATTACGGGAAGGCCGGACGGCCCGCCGCTTAAGGACGTGTTCCCTCTCGTTCCCGCCAGTATAATATCCGGCCGTATCGAGGCGTATCTCAACCTTCATGATGAGCGATAAGAATATCCCCGCAGATGATCGTCGCAGTCCCGGCCTTAAGGCCAGGGCGACCGCTTTCTATACGTACATGAAAGCGGTCTTTCGGAGCCTGTCGCTCAGGACCCAGCTTTTGCTGATCCTGCTTGTGCTCCTGCTCGTGTCGATCGGTTCGTTGACCATAATTTATACAAGGGCCGAAGAAGCCCTTCTCGACAAGGTCGAAGATAATATTGACGATATAACGAAGGCCATCCAGATAAGCGTGGAAGAGCTGACCTACCGGGGCGACTCGACGGCGCGCCTGAAAAACTACGTGGATATGCTGAACAAAAAAGGCATCAAGGAGATCTCCATTGTAAGCGACAAGTCGGAGGTCATAGCGAGTTCCGATCCCAGGAAGATCGGCACTACGACGAAGATCACCGAGAAAAAACCGGCAAGCCGCAAGAAAGGCCTCATGATCACCGCCCGTCTCGGCGATGAACACCGCAGTAACACGCAAAGGCTCTACAATATCATCATGCCCGTCTCCATCAAAGGTCAAAACATCGGGTATATTCACATAAATATGGCCCTTGACGATTACCGGCTCCTGCAGAACCGCAACCAGATCAAGAGGATCCTGAGCATGATCTTCGCTTTTACCATCGGCATCATCGTGTGCCTCGTCATTGCGGAAAAATATACGGAACCGATAAAGAGGATAGCGACTGCCAGCCGGAAGATCGCAATGGGGGAACTCGTCAGGATAGGGCCGACAGACAGGAAGGACGAGATCGGCACACTGGTCACGAGCTTTAACGAGATGGTCGAAAAGCTCAGCGAACAGAAGGAACTTGAAGAAAAGCTCAATAAGTCCGAGCAATTGTCCCTCATCGGCCAGCTGTCTTCCGGTATAGCCCACGAGATAAGGAACCCTTTAAATTTTTTAACGCTTTCAATCGGGCACCTCAAGGAACGTATCGGGGAAGAAAATATCTCAGACAAGGAGGACCTCCTCGGGCTTCTCGATAGCCTGACAAAAGAGGTCTACCGGATCAATGAGCTCATCCATAATTTTCTATTCCTCGGCAAGACCATCACGCTTTACAGGGAAAATATTTCTCCCGGCGACCTGATAAATGAGGCGCTGATCATGATC
>CAIQJW010000016.1 GCA_903872255.1 uncultured delta proteobacterium
GAGGCCGGAATGACGAGGAAATTGTAATTGCGACACAGTCTCCAAGTCCGGGATGACGGCCGAGGTGGGGGATGCCGACGGGTTGGAGGATTAACGCAGAACGCAGAACGCAGAACTATCTTTTTCCCGGCATGAGCTGCGGCATGAGGTGTTCTTTTTTGAGTATTTTCAATGCCGCGCGTACGAGCGGGGTGTTTTTCGGGTTTTTATATTGGATCAGTGCGCGGTGCATTTTTCGTTCCTGGAAGTTTTTGGCAACGTAGAGCCGCTCTCCCGTAAATGGGTCTTTTTCCGTATGGTACATCGCACCGGAGAGGGTCATCGGCAAAGGAATGAAATCCTGGATCTGTTCCGGATGGATGTCGAGCTCGTTGAGCTTAAGGGTTAGAGAGAGCGTATCTTCGAGAGTGCAGCCGGGATGGGCGCTGATAAAATAATTGACCAGGAATTGATCTTTTTTCAGTTTTTTCGATATCGAACGGTAAAGCCAGCTGAATTTCTCATAAACCGAAAAATCGGGCTTATTCATGAGTTTCAATACGTGCGGCACCGAGTGTTCGGGCGCCACTTTCATCCGGCCGCTCACGTGCTGCTTGCATATGCCTTCAAGATATGCCCGTGATCCTTCGTCAACGAGAAGGTCATGGCGCATTCCGCTTTCGATAAAGACATGGTTTACTCCCGGCAGTAAGGCCAGCTTCCCGTACAATGAAAGGCCCTTCTGAAATCCGGGATCAAGCTGTTTGCACGGTGACGGGGTCAGGCAATGCCGTGTCGGGCAGGCTCCCGACTGTTCCCATTTTTTGCATGAAGCCCCGTAAAGGTTCGCGGTCGGCCCGCCGACGTCACTTATAGTTCCGTGAAAATCACTTCTTTTGCTCATCGCCGTCGCTTCTTTAATTATGGATGCTTCGGTCCGGGACCCGACGATCCTTCCCTGGTGCAGGGACAATCCGCAGAAAGAGCAGGACCCAGGGCAACCGCGGTGCGACGTGATCGAAGAGCGGACCGTTTCCAATCCAGGGATTCCCCCCTCTTTATCATATGACGGGTGTGCTGCCCGGGCGTAAGGGAGTTCATATATCTTATCCAGTTCTCTTCCATGAAACGGGAGGGCAGGCGGGTACTGGATGACGTACCGGTTGGCATGTTTCTGCGCAATGGCAGCCCCGCGAAAAGGGTCCTGATTCTCCAATATGATCTTAAATGACTCGTTGAACTTGTCCGGATCGGACCTGACGTCGTCGTACGACGGTATCTCGATAATATTCTGTTCGTTATCCAGGTCTTGTGCGATCAATGCGGTTCCAGGGATACCTGCGAGCGGTCTTAAGGATTTGATCCTGTGCGCGATCTCGGTGATCTGGGCTTCGCCCATTCCGTAAACGAGAATATCGGCGCGGGTGTCGAGCAGGACCGAGCGTTTTACCTGGTCCTTCCACCAGTCGTAATGGGCAAACCGCCTGAGGCTTGCCTCTATACCGCCAAGCACGATAGGGACGTCCTTATACGCCTCGCGGACCCTGTTTGCGTACACGGTCAATGCGCGATCAGGACGAAGCCCAGGTTGGCCGCCGGGAGAATAATCGTCGTCCTTGCGCCGTTTCTTGTGGGCCGTGTAATTCGCGACCATAGAATCCATGTTTCCGGAAGTGATCGCGAAAAAAAGCCTCGGCTTCCCCAGTCTTCTAAACGCCTCTGTATTCGTAAAATCCGGCTGCGCAATGATCCCCACCTTGAACCCTTCGGCCTCAAGGACGCGCCCGATAACGGCGGCGCCAAACGATGGATGATCAACGTACGCATCCCCGGTAACAAGGATCACGTCAAGCCCGTTCCAACCGAGTTTGCGAACTTCTTGAAGCGTCATGGGAAGAAAATAAGCAGGCATGGGAGTATCATAGCATGAAAACACTTAAGGAGTGAAACGTGAGGAGCAAGGAGTGAGGAGCAAGGA
>CAIQJW010000017.1 GCA_903872255.1 uncultured delta proteobacterium
AAATACCCATAAAAACAAAACCTTGGATCATGGCACCCGGAGGTATACGATCGGGACGACGGGGGGAGATCATGGAATCCGTCTTGACACATATGCATAAAACAGGCATACTTATGCATATACATTGATGGAGTAATTTATTTATGAGAACAACCTTGAATATTGACAATGACCTTATCGAGAGAGCGTCCGAAATGACAGGTATCAAAGAAAAAACAACATTGGTCAGACTTGGACTGGAAGCGCTTATAGCGCGCGAAAGCGCGAAAAGGCTGGCGAGATTGGGCGCATCGGAAAAGGGCCTCAAGGACATACCGCGAAGGCGTATTGATTAAATGGTCCTTGTTGATACATCGGTTTGGGTTTCCCATTTCAGGGGTGGGGGCGAACAACCTGCCTTGATCAAACTGCTCGATGACGGGGCGGTTTTTTGCCACCCGCTCATTATTGGCGAACTGGCCTGTGGAAATCTTAAGATGAGGACCATGATCATTTCCCTTCTCCAGGCTTTACCCGTATCGCGTATTGCAGAACATCGGGAGATCCTTGCATTTATCGAAAACCGTGGTCTGCAGGGAAAAGGCTTGGGATACATCGATATACATCTTCTCGCATCTGCCATTTTAACCGGAATTCCACTTTGGACACTGGACAGGAAACTGGAATCCTGTGCCGACAGGCTAAAATGCAGATTCAAAACGTAAGCCGGGAATTAACCCCCCCACCCGCCGTCATCCCGGTTTACCGGGATCCAGTGTCTTTGTTGTTTCCTTTCGTGAATAATATTAACAACTTCTGATATACGCATCTTGAATAATTATCAGTAATACCCTTATACTACGTGGATGAAGGTTCTCCTCGTCCAGCCCCCTGTTGAAGATTACTACGATACGTCGATCAGGACATATCCGCTGGGGCTCGCGTATATAGCCGCCGGGATCGAAGATGTCTGCGATGTTTCTATTCTCGATTGCAGGACGGGGTTCAAAAGGCCTGCATCCCAAAATGATTTTCCGGAACTCGACGAGTTCTATCGCGAGGACCGGCGGACCCCTTTTTCGCTCTTTACCCGGTATTCGCGTTACGGCATGGACAAGAAGGAGATATACGAAGCAATTCAAAAAGAAAGCCCCGATCTCATCGGGATATCTTCGTCTTTTGCCGCCTATTCCCGGGAGGCCGCCGAGATAGCGGCTATAGCGAAAGAAATAGATCAGCACATTATTACGGTTGTAGGAGGAACGCATCCTACGCTATTTCCGCACAGTGTCCTCGACGATGGGAACGTAGATTATGTAGTTCGCGGCGAGGGCGAAACACCGTTTCTTGAACTGGTCCAAAGTCTTCGTTCGGGTGCCCGTCCCCGATCGACGACGAGCGGCATTTCGTTTCGCCGCAACGGGACGCATCATATCGGCAACATACATATTGAGGACGATATAGACGCAATACCCGCGCGCCACCTCCTGCCGTCGGGCAGGTATCGCATTGGCAAAAAACCCTACACATTTATTCTCACCTCAAGAGGTTGTCCGTTCAATTGCAGTTTTTGCGGCAAACCCCCTGTCCCGTATCGCAGGCGGGGGCTGAAAAGCATCGGGAACGAGGTGGACCGGATCGAGGCAATGGGGATCAAGGCCATTGATTTTGAGGACGATATGCTGAACCTCGACATACCATTCTTTCGAAATGTCCTTGACGTGATGCAAGGTCGGGGGATTACGTTGTCCGCAATGAACGGCCTTTACAGTCAGACGCTCGATATTGACACACTGGCTCATATGCACAAGGCCGGATTTTCACGCCTTAATTTTTCCCTCGTCGACACATCGCATGCTGTCAACGCGACCCAGGGACGTGCATATCCGGCCAATTTCCTCAAGCTTCTTGATTGGCTCGAGGCATCCCCTTTTATGATCGAGGCGCATTTCATCATCGGCCTCCCGGGACAGACCCCGGCCGACATAATAGATACGCTGGTCTTTCTCATGGGAAAACGGGCCCTGCCCGGCCCAAGCATATATTATCCCGCGCCGGGCAGTCTTCTCTTCGACAGTCTGTCGAGCGATCCTGCAGCCAACTTCCGCTATTGCCGCTCGAGTGTCATGTTTGAAGCGAACCCGGCCCTTCCCCGGCGAACGATATTCACATTCATGAAGCTCCTGCGATTTATAAACACCGTAAAATCGCTTATTGATGATACCCCCGGCGCATCGGGAATTGAGGATCTTCTGGCCGCGCCGCGTATGAAAAAAGATCCGCAGCACAGTCGTATATTCGATACCCTGCTCAAGGAAAAACGCTTTATTGCATTCGATGTCCGCGGACACGAATATGTTGAGGAACCACAGGACAAAAGCCTGGTCGCCGCTTTTTTCGATGCAATGAAAGGCGGGACAATAAAAGGTTTCCGAACACACAACCGGATAATGCTGCCGTAAATGTGATGCTAGGAATTCCTTTGTATTGCGGTGTCGACTCAGGCTTATATCAGGGGATGGTATCGTTGGTGCCGGGCGGGTACTGTTTGAACCTTACTTTGAGTATCAGGTTGCTAAGGACGAGCGCTGCGCATAGTGAAGCGCAATAGACAAGAAGACTTGTTCCTTCTCCTGAGTCATCCGGAATAATGTGATACGCGGTGAAAAAACCTGCCGCGAGCCAGGCTGCAAACCAGAGAACCCTCAGAACAAGATAACGATTAAGAAGCCTGACCCGTATTTTTTGTTCTTCTATCTGCTCACTCAGAGTCAGCATCTCTTGCGGATCTTCACGGTCTTCGTGCTCTTCGTCGGGGAATTCGATCTCATCTTCTTCGTCATCTCGCCATGAGGCGCCTTCCGTGTAATCCGTCAGAGTTCCTGATGGCAGTTGTTCGACTAAAGGTATCTCGCAGTATCTGCAAACGCCGGGCGGGTCTTTATATTTCGTTCGACAGCGGGGACAATACATTATAAGCACGAGCCGTTATTCCGTATTCTTCTGATTTTTTAGCTTTTTCTTCGGCATAGCGTTGTCACGTAGATTTTCTCCGAATCTACATGAATTATCAACAGGAATCTCTTGAATACCTTAATGACTTGGTCGCTCGACAATTCCGTCGGAAAGATTACGCGCTATCGACACATCGTGCCTCGACATGGACGCAGGTATGCGAATAATACCAGCAATGTCAGGTACATATGCCAATGAAAAAGAGTGGCACAGGGATTGCTCATGAGATTATATGACAAAAGATCGAGAGGAGCTTATGAAACGGACATTTTCCTTCATCGCGGGTTTTCTGGGGGTCCTCATGATGACTATTGTCTCTGCCGATGCGGCGGACCCCGACACCATGTATGTGCGATATATCGAGGGAGCAGTCAGCCTTTCCGGGGCAGGGTCCCCACAGGCAATGGAAGCTGTCGTCAACACACCGCTTATTGAAGGTGATATAGTAGCAGCCGGCCCGGGCGGCAGGGCGGAGCTCTTTCTGAAGGACGGAAGCATAGTCCGCGCGGGAAGCAACACGGTAATGAAAATAGTCGCAATCGACGATAAAGGGGTACGCTTCAAGATTGAGCAGGGTACCGCGTATATCGTTTCGCGGGGATCAAAAGAGGTCCGCATATTTTTCGACACGCCCCTCGCTGCCCTCGATATTACCTCGCCGTCGACCGTCCGGATTGACGCATATTCAAATGGGATAAACGAGATATCGGTTCTCAAAGGCGGCATATTCGCCGCCCAGTCCTCGGGCAGAATGCTTGTCCGCGAGGGTGAACGCCTGGTGCTCAAGGCGGATGGTTCAATGCCGTCAATGGCTGCCTTGCGTGCGCCCGATGAATGGCTTCGCTGGAATGCAGGCAGGAATACTATGACATTCGCAAATGCGGGCTCGAGCAACAGCTACACCTATCTGCCGGAGGAACTCAAGGCATATTCATCCGATCTCGATGCCAACGGGCAGTGGATCTACACGCCGGAGTACGACTACGTCTGGATCCCGACCGTGATCACTGTGGGCACATGGTCCCCTTATCGCTACGGCAGGTGGGCCTGGATACGCGGCAGCTATGTATGGGTAGGGTACGAACCCTGGGGCTGGGCGCCATACCATTACGGCCGATGGGTTCATCATGGTCGGGCCGGCTGGTGCTGGGTGCCGCCGAGGCACCGTGATGTCAGGTGGGAACCCGCGCACGTGGCATGGATCAATTCGTCGCGGCATGTCGGCTGGGTCCCGTTGGCCCCGGGTGAGCGTTATGACCGCCGCAACGCGCCTGTCATCAACCAGGCCAACATCTACAACACAACGTACAGGAATGTCACGATTGAAAGATCTGCTGCAGCGGCGAGGACGAGCTACAGGAATGTCTCTGTTGCGAATTCGATGATCACCGTCGAAAGCGACAGGATGCTGGGCCGCAAAACCATGATCGTGGCCGCGGCAAATAAAGGCACGGCGATGCTGAAAAAGGTCAGTCTGCCTGCGAATGTCACCCCCACCCGGGCAAAGGGCGGTGTTGATAACCGGCAGATAACGGAAAGAAAGGCCGCGGCCGCCGTCCGGTCTGTTGCCGCCCCATCCGTGATGTCCGGTATGGCATCGAAGAGTATCGCGGTGACCGGCGCTGCCGCAAATATCTCGCCGGCCCCGGTATCCCAACCGCCGGGCACGACCCGGCAATTATCGGACAGGTCCTTGAATTCCCGGATTGAAAATGCACGTACATCCCCCCTTAAGGATGACAGGATACCCGGAGCGCCGCGTCCCGAGTCACAGTCGGTCGCTTCCGCACGAAAACTCAGCGATACGCGCCAACAGGCGGGAAGTCCGGCCGGCCGAAATAATACGCCCCCCGCACGGGTAATGCCGGCTGCGCCCCCTGCAAAAGAGCCGGCGCAGGCCGTCAGGATAAATACCGTTAACCCGGCCCTTCCGGCCAACCAGATGGCCCGCCCGGTTAAGAGGCAGCCGTCCCCCGTCGTTTCAGCCTCCCCTCAGCCATCCGCCCCTAACGTGTCAAGACAGCCGCAGGCCCCGGGCCGGCCGCTCGGGACCCCCGCACCGCAGGCTGTGAGCCAGCCGCGCATAGTATCTTCGAAGACGGCAAGAGACCAGGCCCCTAAGCCCACTGTGAATCCTGCACCTCGTGCGGCGGCCCCGGCGAAACCGGTACCGGCCCCGGGACGGCCCGCAAAAAATGATAACAACTCCGGGCCGGACAAAAACAACAACAGACCGCATGCCTGAAGAAGCCGTCGGACCGGCGAAGAAATGGAGGTATAATTTCGGTTTAAAGGATGATAGAATGAACTGGATAATGAACATGACAGCACGCTTGGCCATTGTTTTTTTCATCCTGCTCACAACTGTGCAGGCGCTCATGGCAGCGTCCCCGGGAGCCGTATATCTCAATTCGGTCGAAGGCACTGTTGAATATATTCCGGCCGCAACGCAAAAGGTCATCAAAGCAAAACCCAACATGCCGATCATGGAAGGGGACACGGTTGCAGTGCCAGGTCCCGGGAATGCCGAGGTCTTTGTCCGGGATGGAAGTGTCCTCCGGATCACCGAAGGCAGCCGGCTAAAGGTCCTCGCCATTGAACGGACGGCAGTGCAATTCTTTCTCGAGACCGGCAGGGTATATGTCAGGTTCTCCGGGCTCAATGGCTACCCCCTTTTCCTGAGCACGCCATCGGCCCAGCTCGATACATACGAGCGGTCGACTTTCCGGGCAGATATCACGCCATCCGGCGATACCGAAGTATCCGCGTATAGAGGCCAGTTATATGTAGCCCAGCCGAGGGGCAAAATGACGATCGTCGCCGGGATGCGGCTCATTATGAAAATGGACGCCGGGACGCCGGTTTATACCACAAACCGGCCGGCCGATGCCTTTGATGCATGGAACAGGAAGAAGGACGGACCGGATCCAGGGGCAGGGGTGACAAACCCGCGGGCGGATGCACCGGGAAATCCGGGCCCTGGCAGTGCACCACCTGTTGTTGTGTACCCGGCCGAGCCGGCAGTTATTGATCGCGAGTACATCTATGCAGCACCTGTACCCTACTGGGGTTATTCGTATTATTACTATCCGTGGGGGTACCGCCCGTATCCGTGGCGTGGGTATGGCCCGTACTATCGGGGCTGGGGGCCCCGGCCGTATGGGTACCACAACTACGGTTACCGGGGACGTCCGTATGGCCCCGGCCCTGGCAACCGCAGGCATTAAGTATGCAGAATGCCTTGAAAAAATAAGCTTTTTCTGGTATTGTATGGCTGTTCGGTTGATCATACACCCGCACCGGAGAGCCGCTAAACAATGGAAGATTTTTTCAGTTTCACCCTGTCGAACCTCGAAGCGCAGATAGGGGCGCTTGGCAAAGAAAAATACCGCGCCCGCCAGCTTTTCCGCTGGGTCTATAGTCAAGGAAACCTGGATTTCGATCAAATGACCAATATCCCGAAGGGGTTGCGCACCGTCTTTTCGGAGATGTTCTCGCTTCAACTGATGCCGATAAGCGGGGAATACCCGTCCGGTGACGGCTCCGTAAAGCTCGCATTTACGGCGGGTGATGGCGAGACAATCGAAAGCGTTATCATGCCTGAAAAAAACCGTGTGACCCTGTGTGTATCAACCCAGATCGGCTGCCGCATGGGGTGTAAGTTTTGTGTAACAGGGAAAATAGGCTTCCGGCGCAACCTTACCACGGGGGAGATTATACGGCAGGCCGTAGCCGTAAGGGAATATCTAAAGAAAAATGAAAAGGACCCGGTAACCAATATTGTCTTCATGGGCACGGGAGAGCCTATGGATAATAGTGAAAGTGTGATCGCTGCGCTCGATATCCTCAAGGACGACAATGGCCTTAATTTCTCATATCGGAA
>CAIQJW010000018.1 GCA_903872255.1 uncultured delta proteobacterium
CGATTGCCTGAACCTCGGGCAGATAGCACAATGTCGGTATATGGATATCTGCAGACCTTGCCGCATCCAGTATGCTAGTTCCTTCTTCCGCCTCAATCGGACGCCCGTCAATCGTAAGACTGATCATCATATAGGCACGCTCCTTAATTTATCCTCAATTATTCGCTTGTCCTCACATAACAATGGAGACATCTCTTTGCTTCTTCAACTGCCGCTTTATTATCATAGCCGAGAACGACCTCGTTGAAATTCCGGTCGCGCTTTGATACCGGCAGGTGAGGCATTTGTGTCTTGCCCATCTCTTTCTGATATGCCGCCTCATCATAGGTAACGGTCATGCTGATGAGCTCGTCACGGAATGCATTGGGTGCTTCGCCATCTCCGCCTAAGAATTTGTCGATCTCCATCGCAGCCATCTTGCCGTCGCCGATTGCTTCGACGACCGTCGCGGGGCCCCTGACATTATCGCCTGCTGCGAATATGCCCTCGGCTGCCGTGGCAAGCGTCTTCATGTTCACTTCGACCGTTCCGGCCTTGTCCGCTTTTACCCCGTCCCCATTCATCCATGACAGGTCCGGGACCTGGCCGATAGCAGCAATGATCATGTCCGCATCAACAACAAAGTCAGACCCAGTAATCGGCTCGGGCCTGCGTCTGCCGCCCGCGTCGAACTTGCCAAGGAGCATGCGCGCGCATGAAATTCCGGCAACCTTGCCGTCTTTTTCCACGATCGATTCAGGGGCTACCAGCGTATGGATCTTGACGCCTTCAACCTCTGCCTCGTCTATTTCTTCAACATATGCAGGCATATCCGATCTTTCGCGCCTGTACAGGATCGACACGTCGCTTGCTCCGAGCCTTAAGGCCGCCCGCGCGGCATCTATTGCCACATTGCCGCCGCCTATAATAACGACCTTGCCCTCGACCTTCATGGTGCTGCCGAGATTTACATCCCTCAAGAAGGTCACGCCGTCGAGCACGCCTTTTGCCTCTTCTCCCGGAACATTCAGTTTCTGTCCCTTGTGCGCACCGGTTGCCAAAAGAATTGCGCTGTATCCATCCTGGAGAAGCTTTTTGCTCGTTATATCCTTGCCAAAAGCCATGTTGTACTTGATCTCGACACCGAGGTCAGTGATGGCTTTTATCTCATTGTTCAATACTTCGCGGGGAAGGCGGTAATCGGGGATACCGACTGCCAGCATTCCACCTGCCACGGGCAGTGACTCGAAAACTGTCACATTGTAGCCTTTCAGGGCGAGAAAATACGCGCCTGCAAGCCCGGCAGGCCCTGCGCCGATCACGGCGACCTTTTTGTCCTTCGGCTGCTCTACCTGGGGTTTATAACGGGGATATGACGCCATGTCGACGTCTGCCGCGAAACGCTTGAGCGAACAGATAGAAACCGGGGCATCTATCTGGGCACGGCGGCATTTTGACTCGCAGGGATGTACGCAGACCCTTCCTAAAGTGGCAGGGAACGGGTTCGATTCCTTAATTACCGCGATGGCCTCTTTCATTCTGCCTTCGCTTATCAGGGTCACATAGCCCCATGCGTTCTGGTCGGCGGGGCATGCATTCTGGCACGGTGCATCGAAGAGCGCGCTGCAAACGCCTGCGCGGCAATGCTTGTCTTCGATATGTTCCATGTATTCATGCTTGAAATATTTCAGTGTGGACAGGATGGGGTTGGGGGCCGTCTGACCTAAGCCGCACAGCGCCGCATCCTTGATGCGCGTCGCGAGCTCGACGAGATCATCGATATCTGACAGTCTTCCCTCGCCGTGGGTTATCCTTTTGAGGATCTCGAGCATCCTCTTCGTGCCGATACGGCACGGCGGGCATTTGCCGCAGGATTCATGCTGTATAAAGTCGAGGAAGAACCGGGCAAAGTCAACCATGCACGTATCTTCATCGGCGACAATGAGACCGCCGGACCCGACGATCGCACCGAGTTCCGCAACTGATTCGTAATCAACCGGGGTGTTCAGGTGATTGATCGGGATACATCCTCCCGAGGGTCCTCCCAGCTGCGCGGCTTTATATTTTTTGCCGTCCTTGATGCCTCCGCCGATGTTGAAGACTATGTCGCCAAGCGGTGTACCCATCGGGACTTCGACCAGGCCGGTGTTATTGACGGCCCCGGCAAGGGCAAATACCTTCGTTCCCTTGCTCTTTTCCGTTCCGTACTGCGCATACCAGGCAGCACCGTTGTTGATAATTGCCGCTATATTTGCATATGTCTCGACGTTGTTAAGAAGCGTCGGGGCATTGAAAAGGCCTTTTACAACCGGGAAGGGCGGGCGGGGTCTTGGTTCACCGCGTTTACCTTCTATCGATATCATGAGGGCCGTTTCCTCGCCGCAGACGAACGCGCCGGCGCCGATACGGATCTCAAGATCGAAATTGAAACCTGTTTCAAGGATATCCTTGCCCAGGAACTTGTACTCCCGCGCCTGGCCTATGGCCCAGTTGAGGCGGTCGATGGCAAGCGGATATTCCGCCCTGACATAGATATAACCCTGCTGGGCGCCGATGGCATATGCGGCTATCGCCATTGCCTCTATGACGCTGTGCGGATCGCCTTCGAGGACGCTGCGGTCCATAAAAGCGCCGGGGTCGCCTTCGTCGGCGTTGCAGACGACATATTTCACGTCTCCCGGTGACTGGAATGCAAACTTCCATTTGAGGCCGGTCGGGAACCCGCCGCCGCCGCGGCCGCGAAGGCCTGATTTCAGGACCTCGTCGACAACCTCTTCCCTCGTCATCGAGGTCAGAGCCTTACCCAACGCCATGTAGCCGTCCCGGGCGATGTATTCTTCGATATTCAACGGGTTGATGACGCCGCAATTGCGCAGGACGATCTTTATCTGGTTCTTGAAGAAATCGATCTCTTTCATCGACGGAATGACTTTGGCAGTCGTTGCTTCCCTATATAACAGGCGTTCGACGATCCTTCCCTTGAGCAGATGCTCGGTAACGATCTCTTCGGCGTCTTCAGGTTTTAGTTTCTGATACAGGACACCTTCCGGATAAACAAGTGCAAGAGGACCGATGTCGCAGGAACCGACACAGCCTGTTTCAATGACCTTGATCTCATTCTGCAGACCCTGCTCGACAATCTTATTGACGATAGCATCCCTGATCTGGCGGCAGCCGGATGAGACGCATGCAGCTCCTGCACATACTAATATGTGAGCGCGAGATACCTCCATGATTAACCTTCCTCCTTACTCATACTTTTTGAGTATATCGACAAGATGCGGCGATTTCACACGCCCGTATACATCTTCATTGACCAGCATTGCAGGCGCAAGGCCGCATGCACCGATACAGCGCACAACATCAAGGGAATACCGGCGGTCTTCAGTGGTCCCGCCTACCTTGATCCCAAGTTCTCTCTGTGCCTTGTCGAGGACTTCCTGGGAACCCCTGACGTAGCACGCCGTGCCGAGGCATACCTTGACGCTGTTGCGTCCCTGGGGCACGGTGGAAAAGAAATTGTAAAATGTTATGACGCCATAGACCTCATTGAGAGAAACATTCAATCCCTCAGCAACCATTTCCTGCACACGCCTGGGAAGATATCCAAACAGGTTCTGCGCCTTGTGAAGGACCATGATGAGATCTTCCCCCTTGCACTTATGCTGGTTTATCACCTCTTCCAGCCGGGGATAAAGCTCTTCCTCCTGAACCTCGGCGCACTGGCATTGTTTTTCTTCCGACATCGTAATTCCTCCCTCAGAGTGACCTGATTATTTTAAATTAGCCCGGCAGAATTTTGCCGTCCACAGCACTCCGTTTATAGTAATGTGTATGGAGAAGTTTGTGGGCCTTCTCCGAATTCGGTTTTTCAAGAAATTTTTCGTATACTGCCTTCACTTCCGGGTTCTCATGCGAACGCCTCATGGGCAGACTTCTGTCCTCCGCATAAAGGGACTCGCCGCGCCGCGCGCGTTTCGCCATATTGCTGCCCCATGACTGCCCGCCGCCGCCCACACACCCTCCGGGGCAGGCCATCACCTCGATAAACTGATATTCAGATTTACCGTCTTTGGCCAGCTGGTCCTGTACTTTACTGAGAAGGGCCCTTGCATGGCCGCAGCTGTGTGCAACCGCAACCTTGACCTTGGTGCCTTCGATATCTATCTCGGCCTCTTTTATGCCTTTAAGGCCCCTGACAGGCATGATCTCGACATTCTCGAGCTCCTTGCCCGTCACGAGTGCATAGGCGCTTCTCACGGCCGCTTCCATAACGCCGCCCGTCGCGCCGAAGATCGTGGCCGCACCCGTGTATTCACCGAGGATCGGGTCTGCGTGTTCGTCGGGCATTTCCTTGATGTCGATACCCGCTTCGCGCATCATCCTTCCTATCTCCCGCGACGTCAGGACATAGTCCACATCCCGGTAACCGCTGGCATTCATCTCGGGCCGCTGGCATTCGAACTTTTTCGCCGTGCAGGGCATGATCGAGACCGAAACGATCTTTTCAGGATCTATCCCCTTTTCCTTTGCATAGTAGGTCTTTGCAAGCGCGCCGAACATCTGCTGGGGCGATTTTGCCGTCGACATGTGCGGTATCATGTCATGAAAATAGGTTTCCATGAACTTTATCCAACCGGGACTGCAGGAAGTAATAAGCGGCAGGTTCTTCCCTGAGGTGAGCCTGCTGATCAGTTCTGTTCCTTCTTCCATAATGGTCAGGTCGGCGGCAAAATTCGTATCGAGGACCGCATCGAAACCGATCCGTCTTAAGGCCGCATGCATCTTCCCGCTCACGAGCGACCCGACAGGCATGCCGAACTCTTCGCCCAGCATGACACGGACAGCAGGTGCTTCCTGGACCACGACAAATTTATCCGGGTCGTGAAGCGCTTCCCAGACCTCTTCCGTCGCGCTTCTTTCGTATAACGCCCCTACGGGGCAGTGAACGACGCACTGGCCGCAGTTGATGCAGACACTGTTGCCAAGACCCGCATCGAACGCGGTTGAAATAAGAGTGTCCGACCCCCTGTGATTGACGGCAAGGGCATGAACGGTCTGGACATTGTTGCAGACCTCAAGACAGCGCCCGCAGAGTATGCATTTATTCGGGTCGCGTACAATTGCGACGCTTGAATGATCTATCGGAAGCTTTTCTCTCAATCCCGTATAGTCAAGGACATTAATTCCGACCGTCGAAGCAAGCTGCTGCAATTCACAATTATTGTTCTTAACACATGTCAGGCAGCTCGTGTCATGGTCGGACAGGATCAGTTCGACAAGCTGTCTGCGCGTCGCCATTACCCTCGGCGTATGGGTCTTTACCTTGAATCCCTCGCCTACCGGTGTCATACATGCCCTTTTCAGTCCGGGCAGGCCTTCTATCTCAACAACGCAGATACCGCACTGCCCTCCCGGCGGAAGATCCGGGTGGTTGCACAGCGTGGGTATCGTAAAACCTGCTTTCTTCGCTGCCCACAGTATGTTCGTGCCTTCCGGCACCTCTATCTCAACATTATTTATTGTCGCCTTTATCATATATATCAACCGCCTCCTGAGATGTTCTTATACCGTTGCCGGTACCCGGCCGTATACTTCATCTTTGAAATACTTAAGTGAACTCGAGATCGGAAGATTAAGGGATTGTCCCAGCGGACAGAACGAAGTGTCCCGCATTACCTCCGATATCTTCACCATTTTTTCGATGTCCCCGGTCTTTCCTTTACCTAAGGCGATGCGGTCGATTATCTCGACGAGCTGTTTTGTGCCGAGGCGGCATGGGACGCAATGGCCGCATGATTCGTGCTTGAAGAAATGAAGCACGCTTTGCAGCATATCGACGATATCCGTACGCTCGTCCATGACCAGGATCGCCCCTGAACCAAGGACGGCTGCGTATTCTTTGAGATTTATAAAGTCCATCTGCACGTCGAGCATCTCCGGGCCGAGAAAAGCGCCGGCCGCTCCGCCGACAAGGGCGCCCTTGAAGTGTTTGCCGGCCTTGATGCCGCCCGCATAATCATAGATAATATCGCGCAACGTCGTACCCATCTCGGCTTCGATCAGACCGGGTGTCGCAACGTTCCCGATGATCGTGTAGACCTTGGTGCCGGGACACTTGTCAGTCCCGTAACCCCTGTACCAGGCGGCACCGTGACGGACGATCTCCGGGACATTGGCCAGGGTCTCCACGTTGTTGACCACGGTTGGTTTTCCCCACAGGCCTTCTGTTACCGGATACGGAGGCTTGTTGCGTGGATGGCCTCTCTTACCCTCGAGGGATTCGATAAGCGCGGTCTCTTCGCCGCACACATACGCTCCGGCGCCTTTCATCACTGCAAGGTCGAAGTTGAAACCGCTCTCGAGGATATTGTCGCCGAGGATCCCGTATTCCCGGGCCTGCTGGATGGCCTTTTCAAGGCGTTCGATCGAAAGGGCATATTCGCCGCGGATGTAGATAAATCCCTTCGACCCTCCGAAAGCGTATGCGGCAAGCATCATACCTTCGATAAGCTTATGCGGGTCGCCTTCAAGGATCAGCCTGTCCTTGAATGTTCCCGGCTCGCCTTCATCGGCGTTGCAGATGATGTATTTCGGCTGGCCCGGGGCTCTACTGGCAAACTCCCATTTCATCGCGGTCGTAAACGCCGCGCCGCCCCTTCCCACAAGGCCGGACTCCTTTACCTCTCTTATTACCCCTTCAGGTTTGAGTTCGGTGAAAGCCCGCTCGATCGCCTCATAGCCGCCGGCGGCGATATATTCGTCAATATTTTCGGGATTGATAATACCGCTGTTCTTAAGCACGATCCTGGCCTGTTCTTTCAACAGACCGGTCTTTTCCTTGCGAATGACCTGCTGCCTTGGCATCTCGGTCATTATGAGCCTCTTTACCGGCCTTCCCTTGAGAAGATGCTCTTCGACGATCTCCTTAGCATCTTCGGGGTTCACGTTGGCATAATAAAGACCTTCCGGATACACGACAATGACGACGCCCTGACCCGTGGCACCGATGCTTCCCGTCTCCAGCACCGCTATTTCACCCGAAAGACCCTGCTTATTGATCTCGTCGACCAGTGCCTTCTCGACGCCCTTGGCTCCCGCCATGATCGTCCCTGCATCAATGCTGATCAGTACGTGGTTTCTTACGAGGTTCATATCTCTTTTCTCCTCTGGTCAAGGATGGAGTCGACTTTCTCAGGCGTGAGATTGCCGAACATCTCTTCATTCAACATCATGGACGGTGCAACACCGCACGTACCAAGGCAGCTTGTTGTTTCCAGTGTGAATATGCCGTCTTTTGTCGTGCCCCCAAGATCAACTTTCAGTGAGGCTTTCAGATAATCGAGAAGCGAACGTGACCCCATCAGATGACACGGCGGGGATTCGCACAATCGAATAATGTTCTTTCCGCGCGGTTTGAGGCTGTACATGGTATAAAAGCTTGCAACACTGTGCACGTAGCTGTAGGGGACATTCAGGTAATCCGCGCAGGCCTCGACATCTTCTTTCGCGAGATATCTCTGGGGATTAGCGTCCTGAAGATCGTGCATGATATAGAGTATATTGCTCAGGTTAGGTTCAAATTTCTTAAGAATAGCTTCTCTGTCCAAGCCGGCCTCCTTATTGTGACTCAGATAGCGAATTCTGATACTGGCTGTCCGTTGACGACATGCTCTACAACCACCCTTCTTGCCTTCTCCGGATCTATATTGCCATAGACGACGACAGGTTTGCTTTCCTCAAATATCTCTACCATCGGTTCCTGCGAAGCCAGGCCTTTTTCACCTGTCTGCGTGACAATAACATCCGTCAGATTCCGCTTCCCAACTTCTTCGACAAACGTCTTGAGGACGTCCCGCGCACCGGCCGCGATCCCGCTCGTACCCATACCGACAACGATCCTGATCCTGGCCTGTTTCTGCCTTAGCTCGACATCTTTTTGCGCTTTTTCCCTTATTTTCTTCAACTCTTCAAGGTTCATCCTATCGCCTCCTTATGGTGTTAACAATCTATATAAAATCACAGATGTTCGTCAAGATAATTGCTCAAGAAACCAATCACTTCCGGATGATTGAGCGGAACCCCGTCAAGCTCTTTCCGCCATTCGGCAATATCCAGAAGAAAGTCTTTTCCGTCGACCGAATAACGCAGGTTAAAATCGATCTCAGGATGGCTCGCAATGAGCACAAAAAACGTGTCCCTGATGTTTCCAAGGGGCGGCAGGTCCGGGTGCCGGGAATCGAAGGTAGCCATTATCTTCGTTCCAACTCCTTTGGCACTCGTAAGGGTAAATGACCCTCCCGTCGTTTCCGCCGTACCTTTTAATAGTGGTACCCCGAGGCCCACTTTTCTCCCGGTTTTTGTCGAGAAAAAAGGGTCCTGAACCTTCCTCGCCATCTCGGCGTCCATACCGGAACCGTCATCCGATATTGTGAGGCTCATCACGGATGTCCCGGGATCTTTTTCCACGGCTATAGAGATGTGCTTTGCTCCGGCGGTTACCGAATTCATTACTATATCCATAATATGAGATGAAATATCCTCCATCATGATCGCAGGTATCCGTTAAATGACATTCATCCCGTCTTGATGTTCCTTTCGCCGAGGAGCTTAAGAGCGCTCTCGATACCCGCGCAACCGGGCATGTCCATTGTCAGGACCGTTCTTCTCCTTCCGATATCGTCCGGATAATGGGCATCCGAGAACGTTACGAAAGGAATGCCCTGTTTCATTATAAAAGGCATGAGTTCACCGGCCCTGTCGATATTGCGGACCTCCAGGGCATCAAGAGAAATGCTCTCCGGGATAAAACCCAGCTGGCTTATTATGCTGAATGTCGGGCTGTCTATATGCGATGCAATGGCGATGCCTCCGTGGGCCTTTATCCAGGATGCCGCGTCCTCGACCGAGATGTCCGCAGAATTTATGAGCAGCCTGTCCTCCATCCGGACAATATTATCCTCCGTATCGACCACAACCTGATCGCCCCAGAATTCGGTATCATTGGGGACGTCCGGAAGGAGGCCGTAGATCATCGACTGCAGCTCGCAGGCGCGGTCATACTCGTCGAAAACCGCAAGGAGATGGATCTCCTCCTGTGTCTGCAGTTCCATCCCGGCAAGGACGATAAGCCCGGTGCGCTCCCCAAGCTCCATTACGTACGGTGCATTTTCGGTCATGTTATGATCGGTCACGGCTATAATATCGAGCCTCGCTTCCCGAGCCTTCTGCACGATGACCCTTGGCGACATGTCAAGACTTCCACAGGGCGAAAGGATCGAATGTATGTGCAGGTCACAGGCAAAATCAGGCAACCCCCCTCCTAACTTTTCTTTAACTCGTTATATATCAATGCAGAAAGCTCAAATGCCGACGGGCTCCCCCTAAGAACCGCTATTCCTTCCTCCGCGGCCTTGACCAGAAATGCATCCTCGAGGGTAAGATCGCGCGGTATGATGATCGCCGACACATCTCTCAGCTTGGCTACACCCAGAATATTCATATGACGCTGGATGGTGATCCATGCGGCATCTTCCCCGATATTTGCAATTACGTCTGAGAGCAGGTCCGAGGTGTATCCCGAACCTACCTGCCTCTCGAGATTGACATTACCCGTAAGCACCTCGAGACCAAGGACCTCGGCAAGTTCTTTGACTGTCATCTTCTCCTCCCCCCTTAAAGATCTAACATCATATATGCTTAACTCACATTCTCTTAGCTATTTAACGCTGGTCATTTCCCGGTTCGTTCTTCTTTGACCCATCGCTCATTGACGGCGGGATTATGCGGGCCAGATCGAGTATCTCTTCCGCAAGTATCTTGACCTTTTCGCGGAGTTTGATCACGCAATCGGATTCATAGGCTATGCCCCGGATGATATCCTCAGCGAGAGCGCGGCAGTTCGGCGAACCGCAGGCGCCGCAATCGAGCCCCGGTAATTCATTCGTTATCTGATCGAGCCGTTCCATTTTCATAAGCGCGCGGGAGACATCCTCGTCGAGGGTCATGATCGCCCTTGGCTCTATGGGCTCTGTCGCGACAAACCTGTTGTCCCTGCATATGCCGGAAAGTTCTTCTTCGGTAAAATAACGTTCCCGGCCCCCAAACCTCTTTATGAGGTCACGAAGCCGTATTCGCCCTACGAACAGGTTCTGTATGTTTAAGGGGCCGCCGACGCATCCTCCGGTACATGCCTGAAGCTCGACGAAGTCGACATCTTTCAATTCGCCCCTCTCGATCTCCTCGAGGAGACTGATGACGTTATGGATCCCGCTGACCGCAAGCGTCGTCGCGGCCGCGATATTGTGCGATTCGCCCGTAATATAACCCCATGCCATGCCGAGCCTGGTGGCGCGCTGAAGGTTTTCCGTCGCCCCGCTTAAGTTCCTGTCGCCTAAGTGCTTGATTATATCCTTATATATAAGGTTAACCCCTATGACCCCATTGACTGCCGAGTCTTTGGTCGTCATCGGGTTTCTCATCTCGGTAACCTTTGCGGGGCAGGGGGATATAAAGAATGCCCCTATTTCCTCAATCGGGACGCCGATCCTCCTGGCTGCATCTTCCTTGGCCAACCGCGCCGCTACCTCCATAGGTGTCAGGAACGGGGCGACCTGTTCGAGAAGCTCCGGGTACTTTATCTGCATGAGACGAAGCACTGCAGGACATGCCGAAGAAAATACGGGTCTCTTGCCTTTGTATTGCGCCAGGTACTCATGGACCGCGTGACCCACGATCTCTGCAGCCAGGGCGACCTCGAACACCTCGTCAAACCCTATTCCGGCAAACGCGGCGAGCACATCCTCTATATTTACCTGTTCCTTGAACTGGCCAAAGAAGGACGGTGCAGGGAGCGCAATGTTGTAGTAATATTCTGAAAGTTTTTCGAGTGTGTCCGTCACTGCCACTTTTGCATGGTTGGGACATTCGCGGATGCATTCGCCGCAATCAATGCAGCGTTCCTCAACGATCACCGCCTTGCCGTCGCGGACCCTGATCGCCTCGACGGGACAACGTTTAATGCAATTTGTGCAGCCCTTGCATTTCTCGGTATCGAGGGTCACGGAGTGAAAATACGTGTTCATGTATCCTCGCCGGCCTTTTTCTGATCTTTAAAGAAGACCTTGGCTTCGAGCTTGGTGCCGACACGCACCTTTGACTCTAAATAAAAGTTATCCGAGCATTGTTTGATATTCGAAAGCCCCATACCGGCCCCAAAACCCATTTCCCGTATCTCGTACGTGGCCGTCGAATAGCCTTCCTTCATCGCCAGATCAATATCTTCGATCCCGGCCCCGATATCCTGGGTCGTTATCGTTATGCCATCGGGATCGACATGAACGGTAACTTTTCCGGAAGTTGCATGGATGGCTACATTCATTGCCGCCTCATATATAATGATGGCGATCCGCTTGATAACATCCTGTTTGAGCCCAATCTGTTGGAGTGTTTTCTTGACGCGGGATGCACATTCTCCGGCAACAAAGAAATCCTTTTCACCGATCTCAAATTCAAGCGTGATCTGAGGTGTATAAGTTAAGCTGTCAACCATGGGTTAGGTCCCCTAACCGGCTAATGCTTGCCACCCCGCACTCCGTTCTCATAAAGCCTTCCGCAACAATCGAATGTGAGAAGAGGTGTGACGAGGAGGGGTATTTTGTTCTGTTCACCGCTTACGATGACAGACTCATCAGGCCTTCGTCCGCCAACGAAAAGGATGGATTTTGCGTCCATCACCTGTGCTGTATGAATAACATGGGCGTTTGTCAAAGATGTGATCAGAAGAGAGTACGGTTCGAGGTAAAGAAGCATTTCGCTGATGAGATCACAGGCAAAGCAGACCTTGACCTCCCGCTCTAGACATTCATCGTCCCCGCAGAGTATATCTGCTTCAAGAAGATTCTGGACTTCTTTTAACGTCATGAAAACCTCGCTTGCGTGTGCTCACAATATAGTTGTGCTGCGATTCCATCACTGGAATTGTCCCAACCTGACTACAACTACTGACAAACTGCCTATTATTTGAAAACGTATTGTTTCAGTTAAGTTTCGTTCGTTCAGTATAATAAATTTTTGCTCCGAAGTCAAAAGGACAGTGAAGGAAATCGCTATTATATACTATCAGTCGTTAGTCCGGGACCGCGCTTTTCTTCCGAACGGTATACCGAGTTTCCTCATACGATGGCGGAGGGTCCCGGGATTCATTCCCAGGATCTCGGCGGCTCCCCCCCGTCCCTCTATTCTTCCGCCGGAGGATTGCAGGACCCGGTGTATGTGGTCCGCCTCAACTTCCTTGAGCGACGCCGGGGATACATCCGCACCGGGAGCTAATACGGAACTGCCCGGCGCCGGTTTTGAGACCCCGAGGATGCCATCGAACTTTAAGGGTTTGCCGTCAGACAGGATAAGCGCCCGCTCGACGGCATTCTCAACTTCCCTGACATTGCCGGGCCAGTCGTACATCATGAGCGCGTCGATCGCCCCGGGGCCAAGGACAGGGACCGTATGGCGGACCATTTCACGGCTCTTCTTGCGGATAAAATGCTGGACGAGCGCCGGTATGTCATTTTTTCGGGTCCTTAAGGGCGGCACTTCGATGGGAAAAACCTTGACGCGAAAATACAGGTCACCCCGAAAATCTCCCTGTTCGACCATTTTGTCAAGGTTTCTGTTCGTCGCCGAAATTATCCTGATATCTACCTTGACAGGTTCCGTCCCGCCTACGCGTTCGATCTCCTTTTCCTGGAGCACACGGAGCAGCCTTACCTGGGCATGAGGCGGCAGCTCGCTGATCTCGTCAAGGAATATCGTACCGCCATGGGCGCGCTCGAAACGACCCCTCTTGCGCGCAATAGCCCCGGTGAATGCCCCTTTCTCGTGACCGAAAAGCTCGCTATCAATAAGAGATTCCGGTATTGCCCCGCAATTCACCTTAACGAAAGGCCCGCTGTACCGCGGCGACAGATTATGCACGGCGTTTGCAATAACCTCCTTGCCTGTACCGGTGTCACCTATAAGGAGAACAGGGCTTGAGAGGGGTGCCACCTTTCGTACATTCTCCATGACATCCTTCAGGCCAAAATCTGCGCCGACGATCTCGACGGTATTCTTGCGAAGTTCATCGCGCAGATACCTGTTGTCATCTGCGAGCATATCTTTCAGGTCGATCACCTCGCGAAGGCGGCGGCTGTTGGCAAGCGCGATCGCGGCAGGTTCATTAACGAGGGACCACAGCCGCACATGCTCTTCGTGATACCGGCCGGTACCGGCTGTTCTGACCCCAAGCGCCCCGATATACTTCCCGTCGATAATAAGCCTGCCGAGCATCATTGAGCATGGTTCCCAACCCACATTTTTCGCTATCCTTCCCAGGATGGGATCGTTAAATACGTTATCTGCGACACGGACACGGGGATGGCGGTATGCCTCTTCGATCTCCTGCCGAAGCTCCGGGGGAAGATGGGTCTTGGCCGTCCTTGTGATGCCGCCCATGGCATTTGCCGTTGTCACAACATCTATCGTTCCCAGCTGAGGGTCATAGGTTATCAGGTCGAGATCGTCTGCCGGCATGATGGTGCTGACGTAAAGGAAACACTGCCAGAGGGCCTTCTCCAGATCCAGGGTCCCGCAGATCCTCAGTGTAAGTTCCCGAAAAAACTCGTTTTCATCAGCTATCATCAGCATCTCCTGTCCGGCGTATTACTATCGTATGCGATAGTATAGACTATAACTGACATATACGCCAGTACCTTTCCGTCATATTTGTCAGTAATTTTATTACGTTTTGTTAAGTACCTGAAATTACTGTATATCGTTTTCTGGCACGTAAAGTGCTTTATACCTATTCAGAAATGATGGAATGGGTAGAGATCATACGCTTGAGAACGCAGCCCGATGTTGAGCCATCGGTCATACAATGGCTCAAAGATACGATCCGTGACATCCACGGGACTCCGGGGTTTGACCAGGCGAGGATATATACACATTCCGCGATCCCGGGTGATATAAGCCTTCATATAATGTGGAGCACCGTCCAGGACATACTCAAGGAAAGCGAGATCGGCCTGATGGTAGCCTATACCCTTCAAAAATATGGCATTCTCGATCACACTGTCTGGCTCATGGAAGCGATGAACCGTAACAATGTCCGGCAGGTGACGGGATGAATGCCTCGATATATATTGAACCGGCAGGGAAAAGCGAAGGATCAAAAGTCCCTCGCCTTTCCTTCCCAAACCGTGAGTCGAGGGACGTGAAGAAATGCTCGATCTGACACTGAAAATGTTCATTCTCGTTCTCGTTTTCGCCGCTGCCACCGGAATATGCTCATCCCTCTCTATTCGATCTCCCCGCTCCCTTTCACGCTCTTACTTCACCCCTCGCCTTTTGGCATACGACACTACCGTAGCCATTTTAGGATCTCGAACCGGTAACTTAAGGTCATGTTCCCCGACTCACAAATTTTTACCAGCCAAAGGCTCTCACGAGCTTTGACATACTGACACAATCACCCCCCCCCTTATACGTTTTAACAATTGCCCCCGGTCGCCTCCCGGGGGCAAACCCCCTCTTTAGAAGCCGTGAGTCGTAAAGCGTAAAGCGTTTTTTTCTCTTCGTCATTCCGGCAAGCCGGGATAACGGCAATGCATCATGTTTGAAATGGAACAAATGGCCCTGCATGACGGGCCCGGGAACTGCGACATAGTCCCTCCACCGAAGCAATAAGCACCACCCCTCCTCACTCCTCACGATTTACGATTTACGATTTACGATTTACGCGAAAAGGTATTGACTCCATTTCCTTTATTAGATATATTTTTATCGATACTACTTTATAGATATACAATTATCTACTTAATGGAGGAGGCCTGGTATGACAAAGGTCGAAGCCCCAAAGGATCAGGCGATAAAAGCGATCCCCGAGCCGACGCTGCGGAGGCTCCCGCTTTACTATCAATATCTGAAAAAGGTCCGGGATGAGAAGAAAGGCGAATTTATATCGTGTACGCAGATAGGCAACGACCTCTCCATACTTCCGATCCAGGTCCGCAAGGACCTCGGCGTCACGGACGCGGTGGGCAAGCCGAAGCTCGGGTACGGCATTGATGAGCTCATTGCGATAATCGAGGAGTTCCTCGGATGGAACAATACCAAGGATGCATACCTCGTCGGGGTCGGGCACTTAGGGACGGCGCTCCTCGGCTTTGAAAGGTTCAAGGAATACGGGCTCAACATAATAGCCGCATTCGATATCGACAAGGAAAAGATCGGGCAGACGATTCACGGTGTAAAGGTATTTCACATCGGGAAGCTTGACAACATGGTCAAGAGGATGGGCATCAAGATCGGGATCCTCACGGTCCCGTCCTTACCCGCCCAGGACCTGACAGACGAGATGGTGCACGCCGGGATAGAGGCCATCTGGAATTTTTCACCGGTGAAGGTCTCCGTCCCGCCGGGCATGATTGTCCAGCATGAGAACCTCGCATCGTCCCTCGTTGTGCTTTCGAAGAAATTGGCACTGGCAAGAACAACTCAACCGTAGGATGGGGTGAATAATGGAAACTATACGAAAATTTGAACGGGTATTCGAGATCATCGACCAGAACCAGCGCAGCGCCGCAAGGCTCATACCTATCCTTCAGGCGGTACAGGCGGAATACCGGTACCTGCCGGAAGAGATATTGGCCTTCGTAGCGACATCGCTTGGTATATCGCCGGCCAGTGTATTCGGGGTGGCGACGTTTTACTCCCTGTTTACCCTGAAACCAAAGGGCAAATATCTTATTCGCGTCTGCAACGGAACGGCATGCCACGTTAAAGGGTCTATGGGCCTTTACGGGGCTATCGTGAAAAAACTTGAATTGAAGGACGGCGAAGACTCTACGTCAGACATGCTTTTCACGGTTGAAACGGTGAATTGCCTTGGCGCGTGCGGGCTGTCACCCGCCATGGTTGTCAACGATGAGGTATACGGGCAATTGACACCGCAGAGGGTATCCGACATTATCGACGAGATCGTTCTTAGGGAGGCTCACAATGAATCTGATGCTCACGGGGCTTAATAAAATAGGGAACGATTTTATCGTCCGGTCAAATGCGGCCGCGCACAGGATACTAGTCTGTGCGGGGACAGGATGCCTTGTCAACGGATCGCTCAAGGTATACGAAGCCTTCGTTAAGGCCATCAGGGACAGCGGGCTCAATGCGATAGTGGAACTTAAAAAGGAAGAAGAGGGTATCTTTGTTTCGCGCACGGGGTGCCAGGGATTCTGCCAGATCGGGCCTCTCGTGACCATCCTGCCGGAAGGCATCTTCTATACCGGGGTAAAACCTCTCGACGTCGGCGAGATAGTCGAGAAAACGATCAGGAATGGTGATGTTGTCGAGAGACTGCTCTACGTCGAGCCGGACAGTCAGGCAGTATGCCGCACAAAAGAGGAGATCCCCTTCTACCGGAGACAGCATCGCTTCGTGCTGGCAAATTGCGGCACCATCGATCCCGAAGATATAAATGAATATATAGCTGCCGGCGGCTATAAAGAGGCCGTACGCGCATATCTGGAAATGACGCCGGAAGAGATCTGCGAGCTTATCTTTGCTTCCGGCTTAAGGGGTCGTGGAGGCGGCGGTTTCCCTGCAGGCAGGAAATGGGACATAGCCCGGCGCGAAGTGAACGAGAAAAAATATGTCATCTGCAACGGCGATGAGGGCGATCCCGGCGCATTCATGGACATGGGCATCATGGAAGGCAACCCCCATAGCGTTATCGAGGGGATGATCGTCGCGGCGCGCGCCATCGAGGCTGACGAAGGTTATATATATGTCCGGGCGGAGTATCCGCTCGCTGTAAAACGCCTGCGCAAGGCGATAGATGATGCATACCGCGTGGGGCTCCTCGGAAAGAACCTCTTCGGCTCCAACCACTCATTCAACCTTAATATAATGGAGGGAGCCGGGGCCTTTGTCTGCGGTGAAGAGACAGCGCTTATTGCATCCATCGAGGGCAAGCGCGGGATGCCGTCACCGAAACCGCCTTTTCCCTCGGTCAGCGGCCTGTGGGGAAAACCGACGATAATAAATAACGTGGAAACGCTGTCGCAGGTGCCGCTTGTCCTTAAAGTGGGCCCGGATGGCTACCGGAAGGTCGGCACGAAAGATTCTCCGGGCACCAAGACGTTCGCTCTTACAGGCCATGTTGCGAATTCGGGCCTCATTGAGATGCCCTTCGGCGCGACATTGCGCGAGATCATCTACGGCGTCGCCGGCGGCATGACGTCCGACACCGGCAAGGCCGTGAACGACGGCTTCAAGGCTGTCCAGATAGGCGGGCCTTCGGGAGGGTGCTTGACGAGAGACCACCTCGATCTCCCGATAGATTTTGATTCCTTGAAGACTGTCGGTGCAATGGTCGGCTCGGGCGGCCTCGTCGTCATGAACAAGAATACGTGCATGGTCAGCGTGGCGCGCTTCTTCATGCAATTTACCCAGCATGAATCGTGCGGCAAATGCGTGCTGTGCCGCGAAGGGACAAAGCAGATGCTTTCTCTGCTCGATGATATCATCGAGGGCCGCGCAACAATGGAAACCCTTGACCTGCTCAAGGACCTGGCGGGAGCCGTCCAGAAGGGCTCGCTGTGCGGCTTGGGCAAGACCGCACCGAATCCTGTTCTCTCCACGATGAAACATTTCCGGGACGAATACATCGCGCACGTCAGCGACAAAAGATGCCCCACGGGGAAATGCAAGGCGCTGGTCAAGCTTATCGTTGACGAAGAACTCTGTAAAGGCTGTACGCTGTGCGCCGCCAAATGCCCGGCAGGAGCCATTTCAGGTGAAAAAGGCAAACCGCACCGCATTGACGATAAAACCTGCAGAAAATGCTACATCTGCGTAGAAGCCTGTAAATTCAAGGCGATCAAAGGAGAATGACCATGAACGGCGCATTGGTATTTATAGATAACAAAGAGATCCCGATCGAAAACGAACAGAACCTGCTCGAACTCATCAGGAAGGCCCGGATCGACCTGCCGACCTTCTGCTATCATTCCGAACTCAGCATCTACGGCGCATGCCGCCTGTGCATGGTGCATGTTGAAGGAATGGGCCTTGTGCCGGCATGCTCCACCCCGCCGGCGCCCGAGATGAAGGTCAGCACCAACACCGGCGAGATACGCAAGATGCGCAAGATCATCGTCGAACTTCTGCTCGCGAACCATAGCCAGAATTGTCCGACCTGCCAGAAAAGCACGACCTGCCAGCTCCAGGCCCTGGCAAAGCGCCTCGGCATAACAAAGGTCAGGTTCAAAAATCAGCTCAAGGAAATGCCGGCCGATGAATCATCGCCGTCAATCGTCCGCGATCCGAACAAATGCGTACTGTGCGGCGACTGCGTCCGCATATGTTCGGAAGTGCAGTCCGTCGGCGCCATCGACTTCGCATACAGGGGCGCCCAGACGGTTGTCATTCCCTCTTTCGGCAAGGCGCTCGACCAGGTCGAATGCGTCAATTGCGGGCAGTGTGCGCGCATCTGCCCCACCGGCGCCCTGACACCCAAATCGGAAGTGGATGAGGTCTGGAAAGCGATACATGACCCTTCGAAGGTTGTCGTAGCCCAGGTAGCCCCGGCCGTCAGGGTTGCCATCGGCGAGATGTTCGGGCTTCCGCCGGGAACGACCACTGCAGGGCAGATCGCCGCAGCTTTGAAGGCCATTGGCTTCGACAAGATATACGATACCTCGTTCACGGCGGACCTCACCGTTCTCGAAGAGAGCAATGAATTCATCAAACGCGTAACCGCAGGCGACCGGATACCGCAGTTTACGTCCTGCTGTCCGGCGTGGGTAAAGTTCGTAGAACAATACTATCCGGAATTTCTCAATCACCTGTCGAGTTGCCGCTCCCCTCAGCAAATGTTCGGGGCGCTGGCAAAAGAGATGCTCGCCAGCGAACTGAAGGTCAACCGTGAGGACATCGTCGTTGTATCGATCATGCCGTGCACCGCGAAAAAATTCGAGGCCAAAAGGCCCGAGTTCGAAAGCGACGGCGTGCGCGACGTCGACCAGGTCCTTACCACGCAGGAACTGGGGCGCATGATCGAAGAGGCAGGCCTGCATTTTAAAGAACTTGGACCGGAATCATTCCATATGCCTTTCGGCTTTAAAACGGGCGCCGGGGTCATCTTCGGCAATTCGGGCGGCGTGAGCGAAGCGGTCTTGAGGTACGTCAGCGAGAAATTGACGGGCCAGAAACATGATGCATATGAATTTACGTCAGTCCGCGGAGAAGAAGGCATCCGCGAGGCGAAACTTTCCGTAGCGGGCAAGGAATTTACACTCGCCGTCGTGAGCGGCCTCGGTAATGCACGAAAAGTCCTTGAAAATATACAATCGGGGAAGGTCCATTACGATCTCGTCGAGGTCATGGCCTGCCCGGGCGGCTGCATCGGCGGGGCCGGCCAGCCTGTATTCAGCGATCCCCTTGTAAAACGCCAGCGCACAAAAGGGCTTTACGAAAGCGACCGCATGCTTGAACTCCACAAGTCCCAGGACAACCCGTACATTACTGAACTTTACGACACCTTCCTCGGTGATGTGGGCGGCCACAAGGCCCATGAACTCCTCCATACGAGCTATTCGTCACGCAAACGCATCCTCGACGAGGACCTGGACATAAGTTCCGGCGCGGAGAAAAGCATCGACATCAGCGTCTGCTTCGGCACGAGCTGCTTCCTGAAAGGATCACAAAAGCTGCTTCGTGATATACTTGAACATATCAATGTGAAAGGCCTTGACGACAGGGTAAACGTTCGGGCATCCTTTTGTTTTGAGAAGTGCGATAAAGGGCCGACAATCAAGATAGGGAGCAGGATCATCGAGGGCTGCACCACGGAAAAGGCCATCGAGGCCATTAAACGCGAGGGTTTGAACCTCCCGTAAGGGGTAGTACAAAATGTTTGATATATCAAGACCGCAGATCGTCTTCACGCTGACCGCCCGGTGCCGCGACTGTTACAGGTGCTTGAGGGCATGCCCCGTAAAAGCGATCCGCATGCAAAAGGGACAGGCGTACGTCGATGAAAAACGCTGTATTGCCTGCGGGACCTGTATTCGCGAATGCCCGCAGCAGGCAAAGACCTTCAGAAATGATATCGACATTGCGAAACACCTCATTGACGAAGGGCATTTTGTGGCGGCGAGCATCGCCCCGTCTTTTGCCGCGGTTTTCAATACGTGGCAGCTTAAGCGCCTGCCTTCGGCCCTGCGAGCACTCGGGATCCGGTACGTGGGACAGACTTCCCACGGTGCCTACCAGATATCCCTTCAATCGCGGCGCATCGCTGAAGAAAAGACCGAAGGAAGCCCGCATATCGCCACGGCCTGCCCGGCCCTGATAAATTATATCGAGAAATACCAGCCCCAGCTTATCAAGCATCTTTTGCCGCTCGTGTCCCCCATGACCGCCCATGCGCGGCTTCTCAAGGAAAATCTCGGACAGGACATCAAGGTTATTTTTATCGGTCCCTGCGTTGCAAAAAAATCGGAGCTCGTCCGGCCCGAGGTTGCCGGGATAGTCGACTGCGTTCTCACGTTCAAGGAACTTAATCAATGGTTTGTCCAGAAAGGGATCGACCTGTCGATGTGCGAAGAGAGCAACTTCGACGAGAAGCCGGTCCATGAGGCGCAGCTTTACCCGTTGCCGGGAGGGCTCATCAAGACGGCGGGGCTCGAGGATGACGGGCTAAACCTGAAGCTTCTCAAGGTTGACAGCATCCAGGGTGTCCGTGAGCTTCTCAACGGGATCGGCGGCGGTTCGGACCACGCGATCATCGAACCTCTTTTTTGCAGTCAGGGATGCATCAACGGGCCCGGAGTGGAGCCCGGAAAGAACCTTTTCGAGCGCAGGCGCGACATCATCGAATACAATAACTCGATAAGCTCCACCGCAATTACGCCCGAGCCGGCGGACGGGAGCCTTTTCACGGCTTCGTTCGGCGAGGCGGACAGCGGCACGCCTTCCCAGGACGTAACGGAAGAGGCAATACAAAAGATCCTCGCGCAGACCGGCAAACAGGACCCCGAGCAGCAGCTCAATTGCGGGGCATGCGGCTATGACAGCTGCCGTGAAAAAGCGATAGCCGTGGCGCTCGGCATGGCGGAACCGGAGATGTGCATACCGTACATGCGCCGGCTCGCGGAGCGGCGCACCGACCAGATATTCGGCACGACCCCGAACGGCGTTATCATGCTTGACGATGAGCTGAACATCCTCGGCATGAACCCGGCATTCAAAAAATTCTTCTCGTGCAGCGACGTCATACTGGGCCGGCACATATCGTATCTCATGGACCCGGCCCCTTTTGAGAAATTGATATCCGGCCAGGAGCAAAACCTGGACATCACCGTCTTTCACCGTCCCTACAATCTGCTGTGCCGGGAATTACTCTACATGCTCACGGAGGACAAACAGATCGTCGGCATCTTTGTCAATATAACAAGCCAGCAGGAACACGAAAAGAAATTGAAAGAGGTACGCTCCCAAACGGTCGAACAGGCGCACGAGCTCCTTGAGCACCAGATAAAGATGGCGCAGAAGATCGCACAGTTCCTGGGGGAAAGCACCGCCCGCGGAGAGGAACTGGTCAGAAAACTTATGACCCTGAGCGAGGGCGATGAAACCAATCCCCGATGAACCTAGAAAATATGTAGAGACCGTAAATTCGCAGGCGGCAAAAAAGCCGGGCGGGATATGCGGCGACTATATCATAACCGAGCGCACGGCCGAGGCGACAACGACCATCGTTGCCGACGGCATAGGCACCGGTATAAAGGCGCATGTCGCCGCAGTGATGTGCGCTTCCCGGCTTATGGAGCTTTTACGCGTGGGTTTCAGCCTTCGCGAGGCATGTCAGAAGCTCGTGGACACCATGCATGCCGCCCGCACGACGGACATCCCTTTTTCGGCCTTTTCCGTGTGCCGTGTCCTTGTAAGCGGGCATACCACGGTAATGTCGTACGAGATACCATCGCCCGTCCTCATTAACAACCGGCTCGCCGCATACCTTCCGAAACAAAGGGTCTTTGCCATGGGCCTGGAAATGATCGGAGAGGTCAACTGCGTGCTCGAGTACGGCGATTGTGTCGTGATGGTCAGCGACGGCGTGAGCCAGGCGGGCTTAGGTCAGCAGTACCGGATGGGATGGGGCATCGAGGGCGCCTGCGACTTCATCAACAGCCTTTTAGCCCAGGGAACACGGATACGGGACATACCAAAGAAGGTCGTCGGCAACGTACGCGATATCTCGGGAACTACGTATGGCGACGACACGACGTGCAGCCTCCTTCTGTGCCGTGAAGCTCAGGTTCTTAATGTCCTCACCGGGCCTCCGGCGAGAAAGACAAGCGATGAGAAGGTAGTAAAAGATTTCGTTGAAATGCGGGGCATGCGAATAGTCTGCGGGTCGTCAACATCGGAGCTCGTTGCCCGCAACCTTGGGCGGCCTATCGAGATCAAGACGATGTCAAACGCCTACCATAAACCGCCATCCTATTACATAAAAGGTATAGACTATGCCACAGAGGGCGCAATAACCCTCAACCAGGTCTACAATATCCTCGGCGAATCGCCCGAGAAACTGGAACTCGATTCGTCGGTTTCCGATCTGTACAGGTTTTTTCATGCTGCGGACACGATAAATTTCCTCGTAGGGACCGCTGCGAACCAGGGGCACGAACATATCGTGTTCAGGCAGATGGGGATATTCCCCCGGGAAGTGATCGTCAAGCTCCTCGCGGAAAAACTGAAGACCATGGGGAAGCTCGTAAATATAATATACTTATAAAGAGGTCGCAAAAAAAACGGTCCGGGGCCGTTCCCCCCCCCATAATCCAAAGGAGGCATCATGACAGCGCCAGTGCCCGTTGATTTTTTCAACGCAGCCGATTATTTCGTGAACCGCAACATCCGCCAGGGGCGAGGGCACAAGGTAGCGGTGTACACGGACTACCGGAATTATACCTATAATGATATTCAAAAAATGACCAACAAGACCGCGAACGCTTTCCGCGAGGTCGGCATGACCGTGGATGACCGCATCATGATGATCATGCTGGATGTGCCGCAGTTCTATGCCGTCTTCTGGGGGGCCATCCAGATAGGCGCCGTCCCGATCCCTGTCAATACAATGCTCACCCCCGAAGATTATGAATATTATCTCAATGATTCACGGGCAAAGGTCCTTGTTATCTCCGAACAGCTGCTGCCGGTGCTCGCGAAGATAAAGGGCGACCTTTTGTACCTTCGCGACCTAATCGTGATATCGGAGGTGCAGGGGGCGCATATCCCGTTCAAGCAGAAGTACCGCCATGCGTCGAGTGCCGTAAAGACCGAGTACACGACGAAAGACGATGTCGGGTTCTGGCTTTACAGTTCCGGCTCCACCGGTTCCCCGAAGGGGGCCATTCATTCCCAGTACGATATGGTCGTCACCTCGGAATCCTTCGCAAAGGGCGTCCTAGGCATTACCGAAGACGACATCGTCTTCTCTGCGGCGCGCCTTTTCTTCTCTTACGGCCTCGGCAACGGGATGTATTTTCCGATGTCGGTCGGTGCCTCTGCCGTGCTCAATGTCGATGCGCCTTCTCCTCAGAACGTGTTCAGGCATCTCGAACAATTCCGGCCGACCATATTTTTCGGCGTTCCGACATTGTACGGCCAGATGCTCGAGTACAAGGCAAGGCAGGACAAAGAATCGGGGCGCGTGGGCAACCCCAACGATCAGCACGAGCTCTCTTCGGTCCGGATATGCGTCTCGGCCGGCGAAGCATTGCCGACCGACATTTTCGAGCGGTGGAAAAAGCGCTTCGGTATCGAGATCATCGACGGCATAGGCTCTACCGAAATGCTTCATATCTTTTTGAGCAACCGTCCCGGTGACATAAGACCCGGTTCCACGGGAAAGCCGGTCCCGGGATACGAACTGAAACTGGTTGACGAGAACGGCCAGGAAGTACCCCGCGGAGAAATAGGCACACTGCACGTCAAGGGAGACAGCGGCGCGCAGCAATACTGGCGCAAGCGTGAAAAGACCAAGATCACGATGCAGGGTGAATGGGTCAATACCGGTGATAAATATCATGTCGACGAAGAAGGCTATTACTGGTGCGCCGGGCGGGCCGACGACATGCTGAAAGTAGGCGGGATCTGGGTATCACCCCTTGAGGTCGAGAATACCTTGAGCCAGCATCCGGCCGTCTTCGAATGTGCTGTCGTCGGGGTACCCGATGAAAAGGGCCTGACCAAGCCCAAAGCATTCGTACGGCTAAGGAGTGGCCATGAAGGGTCGGATGCACTGAAAGAGGAACTGAAGCAATGGGTCCTCGACAGGCAGGCAAAGTTTAAATATCCCCGCTGGATAGAATTTGTTGATGAGTTGCCCAAGAGCTCAACCGGGAAGATACAGCGGTTCAGATTGCGGTAAAAATACCGGTCAACGGACAAAGAGCAATATGGTATTATTACCACGGTGATGATACAATGAACCCAAAACGATGTCTGAAATCTCACACAGGAGAAGATCGAACATGAAAACAGCCATTCTTGTCTTTTTTTGCTTTTTGATCTGCTTATCCTCTGCATACTCCGCCGATAAAGATACAGTCAGAGAATTACAGGGCACCGGCTTGCCGGCGGCTGGCGAACTCACCGACCCTCAGCAGGTAATACGCGTCGGATCCGGGGAAAAATTCGTGATAATACTCGATTCAAACGCCACAACGGGCTATTCCTGGCGGGCTCCGGAAAGAACTTCGTTTGTATCCCTCAATTCCCACCGTTACGAAGCGCCGCAGTCATCCATGCCGGGAGCTGGAGGCAGGGAACATTTTGAATTTACGGCACAATCGGCAGGCAAAGAAAGCCTTATCTTTCAGTATTCTCGGCCGTGGGAAAAGGACATACCGCCGGCAAAAACTGCAACATTTACGGTGGAAGTAATAAGCAAAATAAAGAAAAAATAGTTTTTTTACTTCTCCAGGGCCCTGGCGTACGCGAAGACAGCCCTTACGTAATTATCGCAGTGGTTGTACGCGTAAACAGCACGCCATTTCCCTTCCGGGTCGTCTTTTGCCCAGCCGTGCGATCTCAGATAATTCGCCACGCTTGCCAGCGCATCTGCCATGGTCAGGAGGTCAACCGTGCCGTCCCCGTTCCCGTCGACCGCATAGTTCACATACGAGGAAGGGATGAACTGCGAGATCCCGAACGCCCCTGCCCAGGAGCCCCGTATCGTAAAAGGGTCCCTCCGCTGGGCCTTGCACATCTTCAGCAATTCCGCCACTTCTTTGCGCGCCCATTCGGTGCGCCTGTTCTCAATTATCGCCATTGTCGCGAGGCTGTTCAATATCGGGTATGTGCCAGTTGCGGAACCAAAATTTGTCTCGATCCTCAATATGGCTACAATTATCTCTTTCTGCACGCCATACACCTCCTCGGCATTGCTGAAAGAGGTGCTGTATCGGGTAAGAATGCCTCTCCCGCGATTGATCGAGCTCTTCGACAGCAGGCCGAACTTTTTGCTTAAGTAGTTCATCCCCTTCCCGGTCCTGCCCACAATGCGGGGATAAAGCTGGAAACGGCTGTCCGAAAAAATGTTTGTTAATTCTTCAGATGTAAATCCCTGTTCCTGGAGATTTGTCTTGAGCGCATTGAGGCCTGCCTCGTAGGCCGGGTCGATAAACGCATAGCAAGGACCGGCAAAGGCCGCCATCAGGGCCAATAGTACGGCAAAAATGAATGGAATGTGACGTGATCTCATACCGGCATCCCCCTTTTCACTGTGATCTTATCGCCACAAAACCAGAAATTCTTTAGGGTCCCCCCCTGCCGGTTTCGTTATTTTCCTACATGGTAAAGAAATACTTTTTTCTTGTCAATGCCTGCATTGCGTCTTATGATAACAGTGTAGACCGGGTTCCCTTGAAGGGAATGAACCAATATCCGCTTTCTGGTATTTTTCTCGTTTTCTTCCCATGTTTCACGGGAAATACGCCTCTCGTTTGAAATATGAAAAATGCTCCCGAGCAAGGAGGTACCATCAATGAACGGCGGTAAACTTTATGTCGGTAATCTTGGCTATTCGGTTACGGGCGAACAATTGCGCGATCTATTTGCGGAATACGGCGAAGTGAAGGACGCGCGGGTCATCGAAGGGAAAGGATTCGGTTTTGTGGAAATGACGACCCAGGATGACGCAACGACGGCGAAACAGGCCTTAAACGGGAAAGAATTCGAGGGCAGAACATTGCGTATTGATGATGCCCGGCCCCAGAAGGAGAAACCTCGCGGCGGGGGACCGCGCAGATACTAATTGCCGGTCAGACACGAACGAGATCCACGGATGACGGAGGCTATAATGGCAGCAGCAAAAACGGGTGATACCGTAAAAGTCCACTACAGGGGAACGCTTTCTGACGATACGGAATTTGATTCCTCCCGGGACGGTGAGCCCCTGGAATTTACGATCGGGAACGACATGGTAATACCGGGGTTTGAGAACGGGGTCGTCGGCATGAAAGTGGGAGAATCGAAGAAGGTATCAATCCCGGCTGAAGATGCGTACGGCCCGTACAATAATGCTCTGGTGGCCTCTGCCCCGCGCTCTCAGGTGCCGCCCGACCTAGATGTAGCTATCGGGATGTTCCTTCAGGTCCGCTCGGCCGAGGGACAGATCGCCCGCGCGATGGTGCGGGACCTTACTGAAACGGACATCACCCTTGACCGTAACCATCCCCTGGCCGGTCAGGACCTTACGTTTGAGATAGAGGTTGTAGAGATCGCCTAAAAGAAATATGTCCTTTCATTGACTTAAATAATCCAGTTGGGTTACAAAGATATTGTTACGGACATTTTGACTTAGGGCAGTTTTTTCTCATCCTCAACGGAGGCGTCGATGCGGGCTAAGGCCAATGACAGGGTAAAGGTTCATTACAAAGGGTCCTTAAGGGACGGAACCATTTTCGATTCTTCCCTGGAGAAGGAACCTTTCATTTTTATCATCGGCAAAGGCGCGGTCATCCCGGGCTTCGAGAAAAATATCGTCGGTATGAAGGCAGGCGATAAGAAAACAGTTACCGTTCAGCCGGAAGATGCGTACGGTTTGCACAGGGAGGACCTTTGCACTCTCATCGCGAGATCGCGAATTCCTGAAAATATAAGGCTTCGTCCGGGAATGAAACTGGATGTCCAATCATCCCAGGGAGCGTCGACCAGGGCGCTGGTCCTTGACGTGGCAGAAACCCACGTCACGCTTGACCTCAA